>DATHSR010000131.1:0-2448 GCA_035464035.1 Desulfotignum sp.
GCGCCATCATGACCTGGGTGATGACATCCGGCGGGGTGATCAGGGCTGCGCCCACAAAAAACAGCAGCACGGCATATTTCCTGTTTTTCTTCAAAAAAGGGACGGTCACCAGACCCATGCGGGCCATGAAGGTCAGCACCAGCGGCAGTTCAAATACAAAACCGAACGCCAGCAGCATTTTGGAGGCAAAAGAAAGGTATTCCTTCATGGAGGGCATGGCCTGGATGGTGTCTGTGGCAAATCCCAGGAAGAATTGAAAACCGTAGGGAAAGACGATGAAATATCCAAACGATGAGCCCAGGGCAAAAAAGAAAACAGATAGCAGCACAATGGGCAGCAGGTATTTTTTTTCATTCCGGTAAAGTCCGGGGGAGACAAACATCCAGAATTCATAGAACAGTACAGGTGTGGCCACCACAATGCCGGCCAGCAGAGACACCTTGAGATAGGTGAAAAAAGCCTCCGGCAGTCCCGTGAAGATCATTCTGGCATTGCCGCTGGCTTCCATGGCAGTGACCAGCGGGGCTGTGAGAATCTGAAACAGTTTTTCCTTGAATGCGTAGGAAGCGGCAAATCCGACACCCACAGCGATAAAAGAGCGGATCAGCCGGTCGCGCAGTTCTCCCAAATGTTCGGTAAACGGGCTTTTTGCGTCGGTGTCCATGGGGGTTATCCGTTTTTGCTTTCGTTGGCCCCCCGCTGGTCCGGGGTGGCATCTTTGGATTCAGCCGGATTTTCGTCTCGGGCTTCGGGTCCCTGGCTGGCTTCTCCAGTCGATTTTACAGACGGATCCGGTTCTGATTTTTCCGGCCGCCTGTCTTTTGCTTTGGATCTTGAATCTTTGAGTACGTCTTTTAGATCCGTGCTGGAAGACTTCAAATCCTGCAGCGTGGTTTCCATGTCAATGCTGCGTTTGAAATCCTGGGCCGACCGCTTGAATTCACCCATGGCCCGTCCCAGGGTTTTGGCCAGTTCCGGCAGCTTTTTGGGGCCGATGACGATCAGGGCGATGGCCAGGATCAAGAGGATTTCAGGCATTCCAAGACCAAACATGTTATGTTACCTTTCCTTTATGGGGTGCATCATCATACAGGTAATCGGTTTTACACCGAATGTCAGGACTGTGTCAACCTGAACAAAAATCAGCTGTTTTTACTGTATTTTTTCGGAGGTCGGGGACGGCGGTTTCTTCTGGGTCGGGTTTTGGCCGGAGCCTGGATGTTCTTTTTGATGACGGGTCCTGGTTTCGGCAAAGGCTGTTCCAGCGCGTCGGAGGGATATTCACACCTGAGCTTGTGGCCCAGCACCGCTTCAATCTCGGGAATCTGAAAGGAACTCATTTCATCGGCAAAGGAGATGGATGTACCGGTGGCCCCGGCCCGGCCGGTTCTGCCGATGCGGTGAATGTAGTGTTCCGGTTCAAAGGGCATGTCATAGTTGACCACATGGCTGATGTTTTCCACATGCAGGCCCCGGGCGGCCACATCGGTTGCCACCAAAATCTTGATGGTCCCGTTCTTGAACTGATCCAGCACCTTGAACCGGTTGTTCTGGGAAACATCCCCGGACAGCACCTTGCATTTCTGGCCGTACCGGCCCAGTTTGTCGCACAGAAAGGTTGCCGTGTCCTTGCGGTTCACAAAAATGAGAACCCGGTCGATTTGTTCACTTGTCAGCAGGTTGTAGACATGTTGAAATTTTTTGTCCTCTGTGGTCAGGTAAACGATCTGCTCGATACTGTCAGCCGCTGTCTGTTCCGGATCAATTTCGATCTGAACCCTGTTTTGGGTGGTCCAGGAATCGGCCAGACGCAGCACCTCATCGGTAAGGGTGGCTGAAAAAAACAGGGTCTGACGCTTGTCCTTGTGAGGTGTCATGTAAACCAGACGTCGGACATCGGGTATAAATCCCATGTCCAGCATCCGGTCCGCCTCATCGATGACCACAATCTCCACGCTGGAAAGCATGATGATTTTCTGCCGGATAAAATCCAGCAGCCGTCCCGGGGTGGCGACAATGACATCCACCGGCCAATCCTGAAGATCCTGCTGCTGTCTGGCATAGCCGGTCCCGCCGTAGACCGCGACAATATTCAACTTGGAATACCGGGCCAGGCCCTGGAAATCCTTTTCAATCTGGTGGACCAGTTCCCGGGTGGGGGCCAGAATCAGTGCCCGGGGAAATCCGGTTTTGCTTTTAACCTGTTTGCGGGAAAAAGCTTTGATGATGGCGATGATAAATGTGGCGGTCTTGCCGGTACCGGTCTGGGCCTTGGCGGTGGCATCCTTGCCGGCAAGGGTGTGGGGAAGCAGCGCTGCCTGAATGTCAGTGCAGTATTCAAATCCGAGATCCGCAATGGCGTGCATGAGGGGATCGGGCAGGTACAGATCGTGAAACCGGGTTTTGCCTTCCCGGGGGGGGACCTCAAACCGGTCCAGGATCCATGGC
>DATHSR010000132.1:0-4819 GCA_035464035.1 Desulfotignum sp.
GGATGAAATCCCAATTGGTCCGGGTACTGCCGAGCACCATTATCAAGCTGGTCCTTGTTCCGGCAGCCGGGTTTTTGCTTTACACGCTGTGGGGCCTTTCTCCGGATCTGTATCTGCCCGGATTGATTCTGCTGGCATCACCATCCGCCACCATCATTTATGTCATGGCTGTAGAAATGAACGGTGATGTGGAATTCGCCGTTACCGCCATCTCTGTGTCCACGCTGCTGTCTGCGGTTTCTTTTTCTGCCTGGCTCCACATCACATGAAGGCCCCTTCGGCTCCCGGCAACCGCAGGTTCAACCGTGTCTGAAAACAGATGGCTCCGATCCGGAGAGGGTGGTTACAGTCACGGTTTCTGCAATTTTTTCTTGACAGGATTTGGTCTTTTGACCTAGGATGCTCCCATTGGGGTTAACGGGCAGGCGATTTCGTCTGCCATGATACATGAAAATTTGAGAAGGAGACCGTGCAATGAAAAAGATGATTTGCCGCAGCATCGCTGTGTTGTGTATGTTGACGCTGGCTGGCTGGACCACCCTGACGTCAACTGTCACCGCAGCAGATCTGCCTGAACTGGAACTGAAGGTGTCCCAGGCCATGATGCCCAAAACCAGCCTGACCCACAGACTCATTGAAGAGTTTGCCGCCAGCGTGACCGATCGTACCGACGGCAAAGTCACCTTCAAGATCTTCGGGCCCGAGATCGGGGACTGGACCGAACTGGAGCGCATGACCAAACGCGGGGCCGTGGACATGCAGTTCAATGCGTTTGATACCGGCCTGGATGCCCGGTGGAATTTTTTCACCCTGCCGTTCATGGTGTCCAACTGGGACCAGGTGCGCACGGTGTTCAGCAAAGGCGGTATCGTCACGGAACTGGGGGAAAAATGGGCTGAGGAAAAAGGGCTTTACTACCTGGGTCCCTGGCTGAATAACCTGGCCAGTCTGGGCATGAAGGAAAAAGTGGTCACCAATGAAGCCCAGGCCAGAGGAGTCAAGATCCGGGTGCCGCCCATCGATACCTACCGCTGCTTTGTGGAGAAAATGGGATTTTCTCCGGTCACCATTCCCTGGGCTGAAGCACCGACTGCCGTGGCCACGGGCCTGGTGGACGGCTGGGTGGGTTCCGGCGCGGTCTATATGTATGACCTGTTCCGGGATGTGGCCAAAGTGATGATCGTGACCTACGACAGCCCGGAAACCTGGCATGTCACCTTCAACCTGAAAAAATGGCAGGAACTGCCGGAAGCCTACCAGACCATCATCACCGAAGAGGTGGAGAAAGTGATAGACAAGCACCTGGATCTGGTGGAGCAGGAAGAAATGGACAATCAGGCCAAACTCATCGAAGCCGGCTGGCAGATCGTCATCCCGACAGATGAAGAAATGGCTGCCTGGAAAGAAAAATGCCTGGAATGCTGGGATACCTACGAAGATATCGTCGGCAAGGAAAATATTGAAAAACTGCTCGAGGAAGTGAATAAGTAGAAATTTTTCCTGACACGTGCCTGCCGCCCGGGGTCATTAACGGGCGGCAGGCTTTTTTCTAAAGGGCTTTTGCCTGAAAACCGGAGTGTTACATCAAGAAAGCAACCATGAATTCACCCAACCCCATCTACAGGGCCGGCATGATCCTGGTTCAGGTCCAGCGTTTTTTTCTGTTTTACCTGTTTTTACTGCTGGTGGTGGCCATGCTTCTGGAACTGCTGGTCCGGTTCTTTTTCAAGCAGTCCATATTCGGGCTGTCGGATTTCATCGGGTTTACGTCGGTGTGGCTGTATGCCATCGGCGCGGCCCTGGCCTCCTATGACCGCACCCATATCAAGGCGGAATTCGTCAATGTGTTTGCCCGGTCCACCCGGGTCCGCAATCTTTGCCGGCTGGTGAGCGCCCTTATCTCCGCGGGCATGTCCGCCATCTTCACCAAATGGAGTTGGGATCTTTGCGTTTACAGCGTTGCTGTGGGCGAAGTCACCCAGGCATACCCCGTGCCCAAGGTGATTTTCCAGTCCTCTTTTTTTGTGGGAGGCATTCTCATGGTGATCTATTTTCTGTGGGAAGCGGCAGACTGTTTTGTTGATTTTAGAAAAAATGCATGATGGGTTCACGGAAAGGGCCCATTGTGCTGTCATGATATAGAGGAATCATATGGAATTTGCGCTGATCGGTTTTGCCGTCTGCCTGGGTCTGATCGTCATCGGTGTGCCCGTTGCCATGGCTTTCGGGGTGCTCACGGTGATGCTGCTGTACTTTTTCGGCCAGGATGCCGGGTATCTTATCGAGGTGACCTACAAGCGGGTGGATTCGGTGATCCTTTTTGCCGTGCCCCTGTTCATTCTTTTCGGTACTCTGCTGGATGCCACAGGGCTTGCCAAGCGCCTCATCGATTTTGTCAATCTGCTGATGACAAGAATCCGCAGCGCCCTGGGGGCGGTCACCGTGGTGACCACCGCCCTGTTCAGTTCCATTTCCGGCACCGACTCGGCCGCCATCGCCTGTATCGGCACCGTGATGATCCCCCGGCTGGTGGCCAAGGGATACACCCGGGGCCATGCCACGGCCCTGGTGGCCTGTTCCGGAATCCTGGGCCAGCTGGTGCCCCCCAGCGTACCCATGATCTTTTATGCCATCATCACCGGGTCCTCCATTCTGGGCGTGTGGTTCGCCACCCTGGGACCGGCCATTCTTATCGTGATCATTTACTGTTTTCTCAATGCCTGGGCCGTGCGGAAAATGCCCATTGTACCCGAAGAAAAATTTGATTCATTCACAGAGCAGGCGAAGCATGTCGCCAAAGCCGGAATCCACTGCATTCCGGTGCTGCTGCTGCCGTTCTTTATTTTCGGTTCCCTGTATTCCGGTTTGATCACCCCCACGGAAGTGGCCCTGATCGGGGTGTTTTACGTGCTGGCCCTGGGATTCTATTACCGGGCCCTCACCTGGCAGCAGATCAAGGTCGCCGCCATCAGCACGGCGGTGATCAGCGGGGCCGTGACCCTGATGTTTTATTTTACCGAAACCACCAGCAAGATCCTGATCCTGGAAGGGATCACCGATGAGCTGGGGGCCTGGGTGGTGGCCAATTCCCCCAACCAGGCGGTCACCCTGCTCATGCTCAATGTCATCCTGCTGCTCATGGGCATGATGATGAACGACCTGTCCGGCACTGTGCTGTCTGCCGGGCTGCTGTGGCCCATCGCCTCGGCCGCCGGCGTGGATCCCTATCATTTTGCCGCCATCACCGGGGTGAACCTGGGACTGGGCACGGTGACTCCCCCCACGGCCCCCATGCTGTTTCTGGCCGGCCGGATCGGCAACAGCTCGGCCGAAGAGTATATCAAGCCGGCCCTGGTGCTGATGCTGGCAGGCATGGTGCCGGTGCTGCTGATCACCACATACTGGCCGGACCTGTGCCTGTATATTCCCAAAGCCCTGGGCTTTATCAAATAAATCCAACCCCAAAACCCTACTAAGGATGATTATCAATGGAACACAAATATGATGCAATTGTGATCGGTGCCGGGATCATCGGTGCCTGCACCGGATTCGAGCTGGCCAAAAAGGGCCTCAAGGTGCTCAACGTGGACAAACTGCCCGAAGCCGGCCACGGCTCCACCTCGGGGTCCTGTGCCATCATCCGGCTGCACTACTCCACCCCGGACGGGGTGGCCATGGCCCGGGAAGGTTATTTCTACTGGCTGGACTGGCCCAAATACCTGGGCAAGGTGGATGAGACCGGACTGGTGAAATATATCAACACCGGGTGCATGGTCATCAAGACCGAAAAGAACCATAACCTGACCCGGGTGATGGCTGCGCTGGATGAACTGCAGGTGCCTTACTGGAACTTTGGCCCCAAAGAGATGGCCGCTCTGTTGCCTATTCTGGATACCCGGGGATTCGGGCCGCCCACCCTTCCCAAAGACCCGCGCTTCGGCACGCCTACCCGGGATGCCGTTGCCGGTGCCCTGTACATTCCGGAATCCGGGCTGATTTCCGATCCCAAGCAGTCCACCCACAACGTGCAGCGGGCCGCCGAAGCAAAGGGCGGCAAGTTCCTGTTCAACGCCCGGGTGGCTGAAATCCGGAAAAAAGACAACCAGGTGCAGGGGATCACCCTGGCGGACGGCACTGAAATCGATGCGCCCGTGGTCATCAATGTGGCAGGTCCCCATTCCTTCCAGATCAACCGCATGGCCGGGGTGGAAGCGGACATGAACATCAAAACAAGGGCCCTGCGCCAGGAGGTCTGCCATGTCCCGGCCCCGGAGGGATTTGACTACAACCATCTGGGCACCATCATCTCGGACGGGGATGTAGGATGTTACTCGCGTCCGGAGGTGGGCAACAACATCCTGATCGGTTCCGAAGACCCGGAATGCGACACCCTGGAATATATCGAAGACCCGGACAACTACAACACCGACTTCACCGAACAGTGGACCACCCAGGTGATGAGAGAGGCCCAGCGGATACCGGACATGCGCATCCCCAACAGACCCAGCGGCATCGTGGACCTGTATGACTGCACCGACGACTGGATTCCCATTTATGACAGATCCAGCCTCAACGGATTCTACATGGCTGTGGGCACCAGCGGCAACCAGTTCAAGAACGCCCCGGTGGTCGGGGCGCTGATGGCCGAACTGATCCAGAAGGTGGAAAAGGGCCATGACCATGACAAAGACCCGGTGCAGTTCACCATGAAATACACCAAACGGCCGTGCAACATCGGATTTTACTCACGCCGGCGCAAGATCAATCCCAATTCAAGCTTCTCCGTCATCGGCTAAAGTCCGGGGTCAGGCCTTGCATT
>DATHSR010000133.1:0-9063 GCA_035464035.1 Desulfotignum sp.
TGACAGGAAAATTATGGTCAAACCTTACGGCAGAACAATCCGGCAGAAGGTCGGAAAAATTCTTGAAAATCCGGACCGTGAGATTGCTCTGGAACAGCTGGCCCGGATTCCGGACAATCAGCTGACAGGCCATTTGTTTTCCCATTTTTACGCACGAAAAGATCTGATAAAGTTCCGCAGTGTTACAGCCATGGGATTTGTTGGGAAGCGTCTGGCTCAAACCCATATGGAAAGTGCCAGGAATCTGATGCGGCGGCTCATGTGGAATCTTAATGACGAATCCGGCGGTATCGGCTGGGGGTCGGCTGAAGCCATGGGGGAAGTTTTAAGTCACAGCCGGAATCTGGCTGCTGAGTTTGATTCCATTCTGTTCTCCTTTGTGGATCAAAACGCCAATTACATTGACAACCCTTTGCTGCAGCAGGGAATTCTATGGGGAATCAAAACTTATGTAACCGCAGCGCCTGACCGGTTGACCCCTGATCGGGCCGGATTGCTTGTTCCGTTTCTGGATTGCGAAGATCCGGTTAAAAGGGGGTATGCAGTCCGGGCACTGAGAAACGCCGGCAGCCTAGACACAGACGCTCTGTTCAGGCCGCTGTCAGCGGATCACACAGAAATAGCGATATACAACCAATGGCATTTTGAACCCGCCCGGATCTGTGATCTGGTCCGGGCCGATGCTGAAAAAACAGCCTGGAGCCAGGCGGCAGCAGAAAAAAAGGATGTTTCCCATGGCAGCCAAAAGATGTGACAAAAACATTGCCCGTACCATTGATATGGCCAAAGAGATGATCGCCCTGGCCCATGAGGGGTATGATCATCATGAAGATTCAGGGTGCGGGGTACTTTACGGTATTCTGCTGGATTCCGGTCACCGGATTCTGGATCTGGCGTTAAAGGAAAAACAGGCCCATAAGGATAAAGGCTGGTGGTTTGATACGGTAAGCGGTCCGACAACACGAACCTGAAAAAACGAGGTGAACAACCAATGAAACGACCGGCCATTGATCTGGGGTGTTGCATTTTGTGTGAAATCTGCGTGGAACTGGCCTCCCATGCCTTTGAAATCACCGATTCAGGATTTGTCCAGGTGCTGCCCTTGGATGACTACCAGGATGAATCGATCCATGAAGCCGTGAAAAACTGTCCCAAGGACTGTATTTTCTGGGAGGAGGACTGATCTTTTTTTCCTGATTCATAAAAAACCATTGCTCTTGATACACAAACGTGTCATTTAAGGCATCAGATTTGTGCCATACGAACCCGAAATGATGCCGTGAAATGACCTGACATGAAAAATTTTACCCACAGCCTGCTGGACCGTGACAACCTGAACCTGGTGCTGGACAATATCAAACAGGGAGTGATTGCCCATACCCCGGAACGGATCATCACGGTATTCAACAAAGAGGCGGAAAAGATCACCGGATACCGCAAAGAGGACGTGCTTGGAAAAGACTGCCACGAGGTCTTCAACGCCCCTTTCTGCGGAGCCCGTTGCGCTTTCTGCAATGATACACCGGCCCTGTCTGCCGACACTATGGAATATCCGGTCACCTTTGTCACCCGATCCGGAGACACCCGGCATCTGGAAATGACCGTGTCCGCCATCATCGACAACGACGGGGTGTTCAAAGGGGTGATCGCCTCGTTCCGGGACCTTACCGAATCCATCAACCTGTCCCTCAAGGCCCAGACCCTGTCCAGCTTCAGCGGGATTATCGGCAAAGACAGCACCATGCAGGAGATATTCCGGCAGATCCGGGATGTGGCCCTGTATAACTATCCGGTACACATATCCGGGGAGACCGGCACGGGAAAGGAACGGGTGGCCAGTGCCATTCATGAGATCTCGGCTTACGGCAGCGGGGAATTCGTGCCGGTGAACTGCGGGGCCATCCCCGAAGGGATTGTGGAAAGCGAACTGTTCGGCCATGTCAAAGGCGCGTTCACCGGTGCGGTCAAAGAACGGAAAGGCCGGTTTGAACTGGCCCACAAAGGCACCTTGTTTCTGGACGAGGTGGCGGAACTGCCGTTGAAGATCCAGGTCAAACTGCTTCGGTTTCTCCAGGAAGGCTCTTTTGAAAAAGTGGGCGGTGAAAAAAAGGTGTCCGTGGATGTGCGGATCATCTCCGCAGCCAACCGGTCCCTGAAAGAAGCGGTCCAGGCCGGGCACTTCAGGGAAGATCTGTACTACCGCCTCAACGTCATCCCCATTCATCTGCCGCCCCTGCGCCACCGGAAAACTGATATCCCGCTGCTGGCAGCCCATTTCCTCAAACAGGCGGAACAGGAAAACAACACCCCGGTGCCCGCCATGGCCGGAGAGACCCTGAACCTGTTGCTGGACTACGACTGGCCCGGCAATGTCAGGGAGCTGAAAAACGTGATTCAGTTTTCCGTGGTGCGGTGCCGGGGCAAAGAGATCCTGCCCTCGGACCTGCCCCCGGAACTCACCCGGGTAACCGGCGCCTCCCCGGCACCGGCCCGGCCCCGCAGTCCTGATTCAGAACCCGGAACGGGAAAGGGAAAGCTGGATTCCCCATCGGTCAAGGCGGCCCTGACCAAAACCGGGGGCAACAAGTCCAAGGCGGCCCGGCTTTTAGGGGTCGGCCGGGCCACCCTTTACCGGTATCTGGCCAATGATCCCGATGCCAGGGAGTTCAGCGAGCGATTCTGACATCAGCGGCTGAAGGCCAGTCCCTGTCCGGCAGGATCCAGGGTCAGACGGATGGTGTCGCCCTTGACATACTCGCCCTTCAGCAGTGCCAGAGACAGCGGGTTTTCAATCTCCCGCTGGATGACCCGCTTCAGGGGCCGGGCCCCGAAACTGGGGTCATACCCTTTCCGGGCCAGGTATGCCATGGCATTTTCATCCAGATGGATGGACAGGCCCCGGTCGGCCAGGCGCCGGTTCAGCCCCTCGATCTGGATGGTTGCGATCTGCTTGATATGCTCTTTGTCCAGCGCATGGAACGTGATGATTTCATCGATCCGGTTTAAAAACTCGGGCCGGAATACCTCTTTCAAGGCCCGGGAGATGCCTTCATCCACCTCTGTCTGAGTGAAGGTGCCCCCGGCGCCTGCCTCCTGGAGAAACCTTGACCCCACATTGGAGGTCATGATGATGATGGTGTTGCGAAAATCCACGGTACGGCCGTGACCGTCGGTCATCCGGCCGTCATCGAGAACCTGGAGCAGGATGTTGAACACATCCGGATGGGCTTTTTCGATCTCATCAAACAGCAGCACGGAATAGGGCCGCCGGCGCACGGTTTCGGTGAGAAACCCGCCTTCATCATATCCCACATACCCGGGAGGCGCGCCGATGAGCCGTGCCACCGAATGCTTTTCCATGTATTCAGACATATCCAGCCGGACCATGGCCTGCTGGCTGTCAAACATGAACTCGGCCAGAGATTTGGCCAGCTCGGTCTTGCCTACCCCGGTAGGACCCATGAAGATGAACGTGCCGATGGGCCGGTCTTCAGGCGACAGCCCGGACCGGGCCCGTCGCACCGCATTGGACACCGCGTCGATGGCCTGGGTCTGGCCGATGACCCGGCGCTGGATATAGGTTTCCATATGCACCAGTTTTTCCTGTTCCGCCTCCAGCATCTTGGATACCGGAATGCCGGTCCAGGCGGAGACCACTTCCGCCACATCGGATTCATCCACATCTTCCTTGAGCATTTTGACTGTCTTCTGCAGTTCTTCCAGCTCCTTTTTTTTGACTTCCAGGTCTCTTTGCAGCTGGGTCATGGTGCCGTAACGGATCTGGGCCACCTTTTCAAGATCTCCGCTGCGCTCGGCCACCTGGGCCTGGGTCTGGCATTTGTCCAGATCCTCTCGGATGCCCGAAATCTGCTGGATCAGGCTCTTTTCATTGTCCCAATGCATTTTCATGGGCCCGATCTCTTCGGACATGGCCGCAATCTCTTTTTCCAGTTTTTCCAGGCGCTCCCGGGATGCCGGGTCCTTTTCCTTGAGCAGGGCCTGGCGCTCAATCTGGGCCTGGGTGATCCGGCGCTGGATTTCATCGATGGCCCGGGGCATGGAATCGATCTCGATACGCAGCCTGGATGCACACTCATCGATCAAGTCCACAGCCTTGTCCGGTAAAAACCGGTCGGCAATATACCGGTTGGACAGGGTCGCGGCCGCCACCAGGGCGGCGTCCTTGATACGGATGCCGTGGTGGACCTCATATTTTTCCTTGAGACCCCTTAAGATGGAGATCGTGTCCGCCACACTGGGTTCCTTGGCCATCACCGGCTGAAACCGGCGCTCCAAAGCCGCATCTTTTTCAATATATTTGCGGTATTCATTCAGTGTGGTGGCCCCTACGCACCGCAGGGTGCCCCTTGCCAGTGCCGGCTTGAGCATGTTGGAGGCATCCACCGACCCCTCGGATGCCCCGGCCCCCACCACGGTGTGCAGTTCGTCAATGAACAGGACCACCTCGCCTTCAGCCGCCTCCACCTCCTTGAGGACCGCTTTGAGGCGTTCTTCAAATTCCCCCCGGAACTTGGCACCGGCCAGCAACGCCCCCATATCCAGAGCCAACACCCGCCGGTTTTTCAGGGAATCGGACACATCCCCTTCCACGATGCGCTGGGCCAGGCCCTCCACAATAGCGGTCTTGCCCACGCCGGGTTCACCGATAAGCACCGGGTTGTTTTTGCGCCGCCGGGACAGCACCTGCACGATGCGCCGGATCTCATCATCCCTGCCGATCACAGGATCCAGCTTGCCGGTCCGGGCCAGCTGAGTCAGGTCCCGGCCGTATTTTTCCAGGGCCTGGTATCTCTCTTCCGGATTCTGGTCGGTCACGCTCTGGTTGCCCCGGATATCCTTGAGTACGGCAAGGATGGCATCCCGGGTCACTCCCTGGCGGCCCAGAATCTCTAAGGCCTTTCCCCTGACCCCTGTCAGGGCCAGCAGCAGGTGTTCCAGGCTCACATACTGGTCCTTCATCTTGTCGGCTTCCTTGAACGCCGTGTCCAGCACCTGCTGGCTGTCCCTGGACAGATAAATATCTGCATGGCCGGACAATTGGGGCAGATTTTCCACAGCCTTGTCCACTTCAGCGGTCAGGCCGGCCATGTCGGCTCCGATTTTCTTCAGGATCGCCACGGAAACACCTTGCTTGTCGGCGAGCATCCCGTTTACGAAATGCACCGGCTCGATGGCGGCATGGTTTTTGCGGCGGGCCAGCTCATGGGCGGCCTGCAGCAGTTCCTGGGATTTTACCGTCAGTTTATCCAATTTCATAAGTCACCTTGGGGTCCTTTCATTATTTTTTATGAATTTGCAATCAAAGTAATGCAGCAACTGTTTTCGTCAACCAGGACCTGATCTTTTTCCGTCAGACTCCGGTTTTCTTCGTTGACACCCACCACTTTGTGGTATATTTTGAATAATAACCTTGAACCCGCAACACCTGAAGAAGGACAATGGATCCTGAAATTTTCAAGCAGATTCGTGCCCGTCTGAGAAAAACCCAGAAGGAGATGGCCCAGTTACTGGGTGTCTCCATAAAGGCCATACACAGTTATGAGCAGGGGTGGCGCAAAATTCCCCACCATGTGGAGCGTCAATTGCTGTTTCTTCTGTCCAGAGTCATGAACCCGAACAGAGACGGCAAAAAATGCTGGGATATCAACCAGTGCCCTGACAATCGTCTGGAGAACTGTCCGGCCTGGGAATTCAACGCCGGCGATCTGTGCTGGTTCATCAACGGCACCAACTGCAACGGCCGGCCCCACCAGACCTGGGCCGACAAAATGGAAGAATGCCGGACCTGTCCGGTATTCAAACAATTTTTTGAACCGGAAAAAGGACTTACCCATAATGGATGACTTTTTATTTAAAACCGCCACCTGCCGGACCGAAAGGGACCAGATGTCTGAACAGCGCAAGTCCCTTCCCCTGGCCATACGAGATATCATCACCTCCCTGGATGATACCGCCTGTTTTGCCCATATCGGAGATGAACCCATCCATTTTACCACCTCGGTGCGGGACATGATCGAAAAGTTCCGGGAAGTGCTGTTTCCCGGGTATTTTTCCAGGGAAAAAGTGGACAGCGCCAACCTGGTGTACTACATGGGCCAGGCGGTTTCCCAGCTTTATGAAATTATATCTCAACAGATCATTCACGTGCTGCGCCATGACTGTCTGCGCTACGACCTGCAATGCTCGGAATGCGAACCCAGAGGGCATGAAGCCGCCCTGGCCATGATCTGCGCGATTCCGGAGCTGCGCAAGGCCCTGGCTGAAGATGTCAAAGGGGCCTATGCCGGAGATCCGGCGGCCAAAAGCCATGATGAGGTGATCTTTTCCTATCCCGGTCTGTATGCCATTATGGTGTACCGGATTGCCAACCGCCTGTTCAAACTGGATGTGCCCCAGCTGCCCCGGATCATGACCGAACAGGCCCACAGCCTCACCGGTATCGATATCCATCCCGGTGCCGCCATCGGCCGGCGGTTTGTCATCGATCACGGCACCGGCATCGTCATCGGTGAAACCGCTGAAATCGGAAACAATGTGCGCATCTACCAGAACGTCACCATCGGGGCGCTGTCCCTGCCCCCGGATGCCGGTGAAAAGCTGCGGGGGGCCAAGCGCCACCCGACCATCGAAGATGATGTGATCATCTACTCCGGGGCCACCATCCTGGGCGGAGACACCGTGATCGGGGCAAGGGCCGTGGTGGGGGGCAATGTGTGGCTCACCTCTTCCATCCCGCCGGACACCAAGGTGTTCATGGAATCCCCCCGCCTGGTTTACAAACACCCCCCCACCCAAGAGGAGCAGCACCATGAAAAAACTGCCTGATATCACGGCTGCCTGCGGCAATACCCCCCTGGTCCGTCTGGACAAGGCCAGCCGGTCCTGCGGAGCGGACATCTATGGAAAACTGGAATATTTCAACCCGCTGTCTTCGGTCAAAGACCGTATCGGCCTGGCCATGATCGATGACGGCCTGAAAACCGGAAAAATCAATCCAGACACGGTGATTGTGGAGCCCACCTCGGGCAATACCGGGATCGCCCTGGCATTCGTATGCCGGGTCAAGGGGCTCAAGCTGATACTGACCATGCCCGAAACCATGAGTGTGGAAAGACGGCAGCTGCTGACACACCTGGGGGCGACCCTTCATCTCACCCCGGGAGAAAAAGGCATGAAAGGGGCTATCGCGGCAGCCAGAGACCTGGTTGAAAAAACAGCCAACGCCTGGATGCCGGACCAGTTCTCCAACCCGGCCAACCCGGCGATCCACCGCACCACCACCGGTCCCGAGATCTGGGATGCCCTGGACGGCAATATCGACATCTTTGTGGCCGGCGTGGGCACCGGCGGCACCATCACCGGCGTGTCCGAGGCCATCAAGCCAAAGAAACCGGATCTGTGGTCCGTGGCAGTGGAACCGGAAAAATCCCCGGTGCTTTCCGGCGGCAGTCCGGGACCCCATAAAATCCAGGGTATCGGGGCAGGGTTTGTTCCCGCCAACCTGAACCGCGACATCGTCGACGAAATCATCCAGGTCTCCGAGGACCATGCCTTTGCCGGCGCAAAAGAACTGGCCAGGGATTACGGCCTGCTGTGCGGTATCTCTTCAGGTGCCAATTATCATGCCGCCAGACAGGTGGCCATGCAGCATCCGGGCAAAACAGTGGTGTTCATCGTATGCGACACCGGTGAGCGGTATATCAGCACCCCGCTGTTTCAGGCCTGATTTGAGATGATCAACCGCCGGACACGGGATTCATGGGCCAGAAAATCAGGATCAGGGGAACCGCCACCAGGGTCACGATAATGGAAAGAGGCAGGCCCAGGCGCCAGTAATCACCGAACCGGTACCCGCCCGGTCCCATGACCAGGGCGTTGGACTGGTGGCCCACCGGGGTCAGAAAGGCACAGGACGCTCCCACTGCAGTGGCCATCAGAAACGGGTCTGCTGAAAACCCCATTTCTCGGGCCAGTGTGATGGCAATGGGTGCCATGAGCACGGCGGCCGCTGCATTGTTCACCACGTTGGACAGCAGCATGGTGCCCACAAGGAGCACTGCCAGGGTGCCGCCATGGGAAAAGAAACCCGAGATCGCCAGCAGTTTTTCTGCGATGAGCTGCGCACCGCCGCAAATTTCCAGGGCATGGCCCAGGGGAAACATGGCCCCGAGCAGTACGATCACGGGCCAGTCAATGTGTTCGTAGATTTCGCCCAGGGGGACGACATTGGTCAGCACCATGATCACGGCCGCCGCAACAAAAGCCACCTGAACCGGCAGGATGCCTGTGGCTGACAGAATCATGGCCCCGCCGAATATGCCCACAGACAGCAGCACCTTTCTGGGCTGTCCGATACGGATTTCCCGTTCGGCCAGCGGCAGGCATTTAAACTGTTTTACCACCGTCTGCAAGGACTCATCCGTACCCTGAAACAAGAGGATATCCCCGGTCATAAATTTGGTCTGACCCAGAGGACGGGTGATGCGCTGGCCCCGCCGGGCGATGGCCAGAAGGTTGACCCCGTAGAGCCGCCGAAGGTAAAGACCGGCCGATGTTTTTCCCGGCAGCGTGGATTCTGTGGTGATCACTGCCTCCATTAGCCGGATCTCTTTGGATCCCAGGGTGGCCCGGCAGTCCCCCTTGCATTCGGCCAGTTCCAGCCCCAGACCGTCCATCAGGGCCTTGAGGTCATCGGGTGCCGCCTCCACCATCAGCACATCTCCGGGTTCAAGGATCTCATACCAGGACGGGGCCGGCTTGTGGACATCCCCTCTGGACAGGCTCACCACCGTGGCTTCGGTTTCTTTTTCCATGGCCGTGGTCAGGTGAAATATCGTCTGCCCCACAAATTTCGATCCCTCGGGAATCGTCACCTCGGTGATGTAATTTTCGATCTCAAACAGGTCATCCGATGAAGACGCCGCTTCCCGCCTGGGGGTCAGGCGCCAGCCGAACAGGGCGATGAAGGCCAGCCCGGCCAGGGCCACCCCGATTCCCACCGGGGCAAAATCAAACATGCCGAATGCCGGCTGCCCGGTTTCA
>DATHSR010000134.1:0-9779 GCA_035464035.1 Desulfotignum sp.
GAAACCGGCGGATGCAGACCAGGTATCGGCAATCCTGAAGTTTGCCGGCCGGCACGGCATCAACTGTGTGCCCAAAACCGGCGGGTCCGCCACCGAGGGCGGACTGGAAACCATTGTGGAAAATTCCATTGTGCTGGACGGATCAGACATGAACCGGATCATCGAAATCAATCCCACGGCCATGCTGGCCACGGCCCAGTGCGGGGTGAACCTGGAGGTGCTGGAAAGCGCCCTGCGCAGGCAGGGACTCACCACCGGGCACTCCCCCCAGTCCAAGCCCCTGGCCATGATGGGGGGGCTGGTGGCCACAAGGAGCATCGGCCAGTTTTCCACCCTGTACGGCGGTATCGAAGATATGGTGGTGGGGCTGGAGGCGGTGTTTCCCAACGGCGTGATCACACGGATCAAGAATGTGCCCCGCAGGGCCTGCGGACCGGATATCCGGCATGTGATCATCGGCAATGAGGGTGCGTTGTGCTATATCACGGAAGTCACCCTCAGGGTGTACCGGTTCTATCCGGAGAACAACCGGTTTCTGGCCTTTGCCATGCCGGACATGAAATCCGGGCTTGCCCTCCTGCGAGAGGTCATCATTGCCGGGTACCGGCCGTCCGTCGCCCGGCTCTATGATGCCCAAGACGGTGCCCAGCACGGATTCGATCAGTTTGCACCGGACCGGTGCGTGCTCATGTTCATGGCCGAAGGTCCGGAACGACTGGCCCGGGCCACGGCCGGGGGCATCGAAGATATCGCGGCCCAAAGTCTTGGATGGCACCCCATTGACGCCAAAATCATTGAAAACTGGTTCAATCACCTGAACTGGGGGCCGGAAAAGGTGGCCAGAGAACGGGAGCTGATCAGACAAACGCTGAACACCGGGTTTACCACCGAAGTGTCCGGCAACTGGGACTGCATCTACGATATATATCGAAACGCCCTGGACCGGATTCAGAACGATTTTCCCCATGTGGAGGATTTCACCCTGCTGGGGGGGCACTCCTCCCACTCCTACCAGACCGGCACCAACCTCTATTTTGTGTATGACTACAACATTAAAGGCTGCTCCCCTGAAAAAGAGCTGGAAACCTATCACATTCCGCTCAATGCCCTGATTGTGGAGGAAACGCTCAAATCCGGCGGATCCATGGTCCATCACCACGGCATCGGCAAATACCGGACCCCATGGACAAAACAGGAGCACGGGACTGCCTATTATATTCTCACTGCCCTCAAACAGGTATTCGATCCCAACGGCATCATGAACAAAGGCACCATTTTTCCTGTGGACCCATGAACCTGACGGTCTGTTTCAAGATAATTCCGGACTACGAAATGGTGCCGGTGCATCGCTGGGAGGTGTCCGGTCTCGAACCTTTGGCCCTGCGGTTTGTCCGGCAGGCATTCAACTGCTATGAGGAAAGCGCCCTGGAGATGGCCCTGGCCCTGGGTGAAACCGGAGGGTCTGCCAGACAGGACAGCGGCAGCCCGGCATCTGCCGTCCTGGGGGAAAACCGGGTGGCGCGCACGGCCCTGACGGTGGATGACGAACGGGCCGACCTGTTTTTGCGCCACCTTTTAGCGGTGGGATATGACCGGGCCGTCCGGGTGGCACCGGATCAGGATCTGCGGTTTTTCCCCGGGGCGGTGGCCAGGATCATTGCCGCAGCCGTCAACCGTTTCAGGCCCCAGGACCTGGTGATTCTGGGGCCCCGGGGCGGGGAAGGGGATCACTGCCAGACCGGCCCCCTGGTGGCGGAACTGCTGGGATGGCCCTGTCTCATGGGGGTGTCCGGCCTGGCGCTGACGGAGAACGGTTTGCTTGAGGTCCGCACAATCACGGACCGTGCACACCGGATCTATACGGTGGCGCCGCCTCTGGTGCTGGTGACGGGGCATGCCCTGGACTTCTCCTGCCTGCGGGTGCCCACCTTGAACCAGAAGCTGTCGGCCCGGAAAAAACCGGTTGAAACGCTGCTGCCGGCGGACCTGGGGCTGTCGGTCGGGTACCTGGCCGGCACAGACCCCCTGCCGGCGGAACTGATCCTTCCGGCGCCAAAGCAGACCTGCACACGGATTGAGGGAGCCGATCCCCGGGAAAAGGCCCGGAACCTGTTTGACCGGTATCTGAAATCACGGCTGGTGTCATGAAAGCGGTGGCGGTGATCGAAGATATCCGGGAAATGGGGGCCCATGCCAGAGACATGATTCCGCTGCTCTCCTCAGTGGCAGACCGGCTCACCAGCCTCGAGCTGTGGGTGTTTTACACCGGGACCCCGCCCGAAGCGTTTCCCTGCTGGCCGGTGCCCCTGACCGCTGTTCACCGGATGGCGGTTGCCCATGACCCGGTGCCGGATCAGCTCCTGGATCTGCTGATGCGCAAGGCTGCGGCTGCAGACGCAGACCTGTACCTGTTTGCCGGAACCGACAACGGCAACTGCCTGGCCGCCCGCCTGGGGTTCCGCCTGAAAGCAGGGACCTGCCTGGGGGTCGAGTCCTGTCACATGACCGGTGAAACCACACTGGCGGCTGTCCGGCCGGTTTTCGGCAGCCGGATCCAGGCCCGGTTCGTTCTGGACACCCCGCCCTGGTGCCTGTCCGCAGCCCAGAACCCGGGCAGAAACCCGGCGATGGCAGAACCGGTGTGCCCGGTGTGCGATCATCCCCAGCCGGCCCCCTGCCGGCCGCCCTGGCTGACATCCACCCGGGTCATCCCGATTGAAACCGATGACCGGCTTTCGGGCGCAGACCGGATCCTGGTGCTGGGAAACGGGGTGGGATCTCAAGACACCCTGGAGCGCCTGAAACCTGTGGCCCGGGCCCTGGGGGCACAGATGGGGGCCAGCCGTCCGGTGGTCATGAACGGGTGGCTGCCCCTGGATCGGCTGGTGGGGGTTTCCGGTTCGGTGACAGCTCCATCGGTGTGCATTGTGGCCGGTGTTTCCGGCACCGGGGTTTTCTGTGCCGGCATCAGACATGCCGGGTTTGTGGTGGCGGTGAACACGGACCCGGATGCACCGGTTTTCCGGGCGGCGGACGTGGGCATTGTGGATGATCTGGTGCCGGTGCTGCTGGAACTGGGCCGGCTGATCCGGGGGGATGAACCGGCATGAACAGCCTGATACACCCCTTTGATCCGGACCGGCACGAGAAATTTCTCAGTGATGAATCCTGGCGCCGGGGCAGGGCGCACAGCATCTCGTTTCCAGCCGATGAAGCCGCCCTGCGGCAGGTGGTAAAACAGATTTGCACTTACAAGCGGCCGGTCACGGTTCAGGGCAGCCGCACGGGCATTGCCGGCAATGCCGTTCCCGGCGCCGGCCACATTCTCAACCTGTCTGCCATGAACCGGATCACCGGCATGGCCGTCACCGCCGCCGGCGGTTACTGCCTGCGGGTCCAGCCGGGCGTCCTCCTGGCCGATCTCAACCGGCAGACAGCTTCCCGGCGGTTTGAACACGCCGGCCGATGGGACCCGGCATCCATCAACGCGCTTGCCCGGTTCCAGGATGAAGACCCCGGCTGGTTCTGGCCGCCGGACCCCACCGAGGATGCGGCATCAGTGGGAGGCATGGCCGCCACCGATGCCCGGGGCATCTGCGCCTGCTTCTACGGAACAGCCCGGCAGCACATCCAGGCGGTCCGGTTCGTGGATCCCCGGGGACGGGTCCATGCGGTCGCCCGGGGGCAGTACCGGGCTGATCCGGCGTCACGTCCTCTGCCCTGGCGAAACTTTGAAGAAACCCAGACCCCTTCAGATCCGAACGAGGCCCCGGACCTGCTGGATCTGCTCCTGGGCAGTGACGGCCGTATAGGGGTGATCTCGGAGGTGACCCTGCGGCTGCGTCCGGTGCCGCCCCAGATGTGGGGCATTCTGTTTTTTTTCACCGGTCTTTCCCAGGCCGCCGGATTCACCGACTTTCTGGCTTCGAAAAAAGGGCCGGAGTCCGGCACCTGGATCGCCGGGGTGGCGCTCATGGACCCGGTCACCCTGGATGCCATTGACACCTTGAAAAATGAGGTGTCCGCCTTCAGGCACCTGCCCCGGATTCCGGAGAAAGCCGCCGGGGCCGTGTATCTGGAGCTGCACGGCGATCGGGAATCAGCGGTGGCGGACCTGGCACAGGAGGCCATGGACGCTGCAGCGGATTTCGGATGTGATCCGGAGGACACCCGGGCCGCCACCTCTGTGGCGGATCTGCCCAGGGTGCGTCTTTTCAGGCAGGCCGCCCCCCGGGCCGTGGACCATCTGGCAGCCCGGGCAAGGCAGTCGGATCACCGGCTGGTCAGGCTGGGAACGGACCTGGTTCTGTCCGGGGCCCCGCTGGCCGACCAGATCCGCAGATATCAGGCCGATATGGCCCAAGCCGGAATCCCGGGCGCCATCTTTGGTCACGGGTCGGACCGGCATCTGCATGTGACCCTGCTGCCGGAAAATTTAGGGCAGTTTGTAAAGGGAGACGCCCTGATCCGGCAGTGGGCCGGCCGGTTCCGGGAACAAGGAGGGCGGCTGCCGGCGTATTCCGGGTGGCAGGCCCGCATTAAAAACGTGCTGGATCCGGACAACCGCTGGCAGCCCGGCAGCCTGCCGGATGCCTAAATTTGAAAACCGATAAAAACTTTTGTGGAAACCGATCATGGCTGATACGTATCTGATGGGCGTGGATGTGGGCACCCAGAGTGCCAAGGTGGTGATATTCGACCTGACGGGCCGGGTGGTGTGCGAAGCCGGCCACCCGTTGAAAAAAATGCTGATCCCGGCACCGCTTTTGGCCATCCATCCGGATGACGATCTGTGGGAGGCCCTGAAGGCAGCCGCCAGAAAAGCCATGGACCGGTTTGAAAACGATCTGGGGAAACATCCGTCAGATATCGCGGCCATGGGGTTGTGTGTGATCCGATGCTGCCTGGCCCTGTTAAAGGAAAACGGGGACCTGGCCTATCCGCTGATCTCCTGGATGGACAAACGGATGAACACACCCTATGCATATGAACCGGCCTTCGGGCCGGTGCGGTATGCCGCCGCCGCATCGGGTTACGTCACCCACCGGCTCACAGGAGAACGCAAAGACACCTGTGCCAACTACATCGGATACTGGCCCATGGACAACACCGCCTGGGACTGGCACACCGATGATGCCGCTTTTTCAGACTGCAACCTGACCCGGGACATGGTGTTTGATGTGGTGCGCCCCGGAGAGATCCTGGGACATGTGACAGCCGAAGCCGCCGCCCAGACCGGGCTGCCCGCCGGACTGCCGGTGGTGGCCACGGCCCATGACAAGGCGGTGGAGGCCTTAGGGGCAGGCACCCTGGACCCGGGGGTGGGCCTGGTGTCTCTGGGCACCTATATCGGCGGCATGGTCCACGGCAGGGAAAACAGGGCCGATGCGGTCCATTTCTGGCCGTTTCCCGCATCCGTGCCGTTCCGGTATCTGTATGAATGCATGGGGGTGCGCCGGGGCATGTGGACGGTGACCTGGTTCTGTGAACAGTTCGGCGCCGGCGTGGTGCAGGAGGCGGAACAGACCGGCCTGTCCGTGGAAGCGCTGTTCAATCGCGAGGCGGCACAGGTGCCGGCCGGGTGCGACGGCCTTGTGACCATCCACGACTGGGCCCCGCCCAAAGAGGCTGTGTTCAGAAAAGGGGTGATGTTCGGGTTTGACGGCCGGCATACCCGGGCCCATATGTACCGGTCCCTTCTGGAAGGGATCGCGCTGACCATGAAAAATCACATGGACCCCATGGCACTGGAGCTGGGGCTGCCCTTTGAGAAGCTGGTGATCTCCGGGGGCGGATCCCATGCGGATCTGTTCATGCAGATCTTTGCCGACGTGTTCGGCATCCCGGTGCGCAGAAACCAGATAAAAAGTTCGGCATCGCTGGGGTGTGCCATCAACGCGGCCATGGCCATGACGCTGTTTGATTCCTACGATACGGCCATTGAAAAAATGGTGCATCCGGCAGAGACCTTTGTTCCGGACATGACCTGCCACCGGTTTTACACCCGGTTGAACCGGACGGTCTTCCAGACCGTGACACCGCATTTTGATCCGGTACTCCGGCGGTTGAGCCGTCTGGTGGATCAGGGGAGCTGACATGGGATCCGGAGAAAAGGGACCGGGTGAAAAAAAACTGGCCGCCCTGGCTGCAAAGCTGGCGGAACTGGGGATTCGTAAAAACGACCTGGAGGAAAAATTCATCAAGGCCTCGGGCCGGGGCGGGCAGAAGGTCAACAAATCTTCGTCTGCCGTGTTTATCCGCCACCGGGAAACCGGGCTGTCAGTCAAGGTGGGCAAACATCGGTCCCTGCACCTGAACCGGTTTGTGGCCCTGCGGGCCCTGGCTGAAAAAATTCAGGCCCTTCGTTCCGGGCAGGTTCCGGCACAGTCAGACGCCCTCAGAAAAATCCAGAAGCAGAAACGCCGGCGCAGGCAGAAGACCCGCAAAAAACTGGCCGGATCAGGCGATGTCCCAGCCCATCCGGTCAAAGATGGATGATCTCCATACTTGTATCTGCAATCATGGCCAGACCCAGACCATCCACAAAATTGAAAACCTTGTCCACCTGGGAGTTGACCCGGGCGGCGTCATTGCCCACCAGGGCGAATCCGATCACGGCCCAGTCATGGCTGTCGTTCAGATCGGTCTCGGCCGCAGCCGCCTTGAACCGGTTCTGGATCCTGGCCACAATGGTTTTGACGATGCCGCGCTTGGCCTTCAACGAGCGGACATCAAACAGGCGCAGTTTAATCCGGCCGCATCCCACCACCATGGCAACGCGCTAGAACGCCCCCAGCTGGCAGGGTTTGATGCGGATGTTGATTTTTTCACAGGCAGACCCCATGTCCAGCCGGCTCATCTTGAGTTCTTTGGCCAGATCCCAGCAGGCCTGGCAGGACAACCGGCCGTCCGTGCTCTTGTTCTCGATGGCCGCCCACACGTCATCTGATATCTCGATGCCCGGGTCGATGCGTTTGGGTTCCGGGGCGTATCCGAAAAGGCCCAGCTGGCACTCGACGATGCGCAGCTCCATCAGGTCCGCCTGGATGCCCACCACCTTGGGGGACACCTGAAGATCTGCCGCGGCCCGGTGGGCCGCAACACAGGTCAGACGGTTCTGTTCCTTGAAGTGTTCCAGCTTTTTGACGATGGCGGGGTCTGGTTTCCGGTCCGGGTGTTTGCCGGCATACTGTCCTTTATCCTGGTGTGCCATGTTTGCCTTTCCTTTGTTTTCAGGTTAGCGTATAAAAACAATTATAAAACAAAACCGCTGCCTGATAAAGGATATAATTCATGACCCGTCCATCTTCTTCAGGGTTTCAGATGATTTACATCGCCTCCTGCGGCGAGGGGATCAACGCCTTTCACCTGGTGGAATCCACCCTGGTTCAGTTTCCCGACAGCAGCATCACCGTTGTCAAGGTGCCCCATATCCGGTCTGAGGTCCAGGTGGATGAACTCATAGACAAGGTCAAGGATATTGAAAGCCTGATCATTCACACCATCGTCAAGTCCGACCTGCGGCAGTACCTGACCCGCAAGGGTATGGAACACAAAATTGTGACCATCGACTTGATGGGCCCGGTGCTGTCGAAAATCCAGGCGTTTCTGAATCAGCCTCCCCTGGAAAAACCGGGGCTGTACCGGGAGAGCCACCAGGTGGACCTCAAGCAGGTGTCTGCCATTGATTTTGCCCTGGCCCATGATGATGGTCTGAACCCGGAAACCCTGAACCAGGCGGAAATCATCCTGGTGGGCCTGTCCAGGGCCGGCAAAACTCCGTTGTCCATGTACATGTCCGTGATGGGGTGGAAGGTGGCCAATGTACCGTTTGTGCCCGGGGTTACCCTGCCCGGGACACTTGATAATATTGACCGGCGGCGGATCTTTGCACTGAACATCAATGCCAAACAGCTGCTGGCCCACCGGAAAATGCGCCAGGAAAGCCTGGGGGTGTCGGACATGAAACCTTCCTACGCCTCCAGAAAGAGAATCGAAGAGGAGATCCTTTCCGCCCACCGCTTTTACGTCGCCAAAGGTTATTCCATTGTCGATGTGAGCAACAAACCCATTGAAACCAGTGCCGAGGAGATCGTTGAGATGATCACCCGCCGGTTCAAAGAAGCGGCCCATCTGGCGTAACCCGCCCGTGTGAGGTTTATCAGGGCGTTTTCGGACCTGAATTTCCGGGCGTCGCCCGGGGATCAGCCGGTCCGGATGGCGGCCTGGGCCGCAGCCAGACGGGCGATGGGCACCCGGTAGGGCGAACACGACACATAGGTCAGGCCGGCCCGGTGGCAGAACACCACCGAATCCGGATCTCCCCCGTGTTCCCCGCAGATCCCCAGCTTGATGTCCGGCCTTGTTTTACGGCCCCTTTCCACGGCAATCTCAATGAGGCTGCCCACCGCTTCCTGGTCCAGGGTTTCAAACGGGTCGGCATCCAGAATGGCATGGTCGATGTAATCGTTCATGAACGACCCGATATCATCTCTGGAAAAACCAAAGGTCATCTGGGTGAGATCGTTGGTGCCGAATGAAAAAAACTGGGCCGTTTCCGCCATTTTATCGGCAATCAGCGCGGCCCTGGGAATTTCGATCATGGTGCCGAACAGATAGGGGATCTTTTCCAGGCCGTAAGCCTCCAGGGTCTCGTTATAACAGGTGTCCACAATTTTCCGGGTAAAGGACAGCTCTTTTTCGTTGCAGGTCACCGGTACCATGATTTCAGGCAGCGGGTTTTTTCCCCGGCGGATCAGTTCGGCGGCGGCTGCAAAAACCGCCATCACCTGCATGCGGGTGATTTCTGGAAACGTGATGCCCAGGCGCACCCCCCGGTGGCCGATCATGGGGTTGGATTCCTTGAGCACAAGGCTCCGTTTCACCACCTCCTCCAGATCGATGCCCAGGGCCTTTGCAATCTCCATCTGGTTGGATTCGGACTGGGGCACAAATTCATGCAGGGGCGGATCCAGCAGCCGCAGGGTCACCGGCAGGCTGTCCATGATCTCCAGGGTTTTTTCGATTTCTGATTTCACAAACGGAAACAGTTCATCCAGGGCGGTCTGACGCTCTTCCCGTGTTTTGCTTAAAATCATTTTGCGCAGCAAGAACAGCGGCCGGTCCGAAGCCGCCCCGTAAAACATGTGCTCGGTCCGGAACAGCCCGATGCCCTGGGCCCCGAATTTGAGGGCCATGGCTGCGTCCTCCGGGGTGTCGGCATTGGTCCGCACCGCCATGGTCCGGTGGCGGTCGGCAATGGTCATGAATTTCTGGAATTTGGGATTTTCCAGCGCATCTTTCATTTTCAGCCGGCCTTCATACACGATCCCTCTGGTGCCGTTCAGGGTCAAGATATCCCCTGCATGGAACGTACGGGTGCCCACCTGGACCTGGCGGGTTGAGACATTGATTTTCAAGGCCCCGGCCCCCACGATGCAGCATTTGCCCCACCCCCTGGCCACCAGGGCCGCGTGGCTGGTCATGCCGCCCCTGGCGGTGAGAATGGCGGCGGCGGCCCGCATGCCCTCGATGTCTTCGGGACTGGTCTCCTCTCTGACCAGGATCACGTTCTCCCCGGTTTTGGCTGTCTGCACCGCCTCTTCGGCAGTGAACACAAT
Organism: Desulfotignum sp.; assembly: GCA_035464035.1. Classification (GTDB taxonomy): domain Bacteria; phylum Desulfobacterota; class Desulfobacteria; order Desulfobacterales; family Desulfobacteraceae; genus Desulfotignum. The sequence goes on from DATHSR010000134.1 coordinate 9,621, forward strand.
CTTTCCCCAGGCCCCGCCAGGGCCGGCCGGCAGACCTTCCGCCACCTTGACCGCGGTTTTTTCCTGCTCCGGATCCACCACCGGATGAAGCATCTCATCCAGGGATTTGGGATTGAGGCGGCAGATCATGGTTTTTTCATCAATCATGCCCTGTTCATA
>DATHSR010000135.1:0-2228 GCA_035464035.1 Desulfotignum sp.
CCCCCAGGTATACCCGCTCGTTGGGGCCCAGAACACCCAGAGACAGGCACAGAAGCGTCCACAGATGAACTGTTTCCCAGGCATGGTCATTGACTTCCGACATGTCATGCACCTGGGCATGGCAGTTGTGGCACGGGGTGATGCAGTAAGCCGCCTTGGTGGCCAGGATCTGGTTGGCCTTGGTCTGGCCGTAGGCCCGCCGCTGCTCCTGGAACCCGGACTGGAGATACCCGCCGCCGCCGCCGCAGCAGAAGTTGTTGGACCGGTTGGGGGTCATGTCAATGAAATTTTCTTCGCCCACTACGGCCTTGACCACATACCGCAGGTCTTCAGCCACCGGATCTCCCAGGGTTTTTCTCACCAGCTGACACGGATCCTGCACCGTGAACTTGATCTGCCGTTCCCTGTTCCACTCGGACGAGGGTTTGAGCTTGCCTTCTCTGATCCACTGGGCATACAGCTGAATAATGGATTTGATTTCAAAGTTGTAAGGGATGTTGAATTTTTTCAGTCCTGCCAGGACTGCAAAGAGTTCGTGCCCTCACTCGGTGTTGAGCCAGACCTTGCAGCCCAGATCCTCCACCGCCTTGACCTTGGTACGGACGATTTTTTCCCAGTTTTCGTTATCTGCCGAAAACAGGCAGTAGTTTTCCGCGGCCCAGCCTTTGGAGCCATAGGTCCAGTCGGCACCGGCCAGGTGCATGATCTTCCACAGCGGCACCATTTCATCGGGCTCGGTCACCGGCTCCCTGGAGTTCTGGTTCAGAAAATAATAGGCCCCTTCCCGGTTGACATCTGCGGTCATCTCTTCAAATTCCGGCTGGGCCTCCCGGTACTCTTCCAGCACATCTTCCACCACGAACTGGAAATCCTCCTCATTGGCGCCCATGGCGGAACAGGTGTCATTCTTCAGGGCCATGTCACAGGAACCGATGATGCCTTTGGGCTTGTCTTCCTTTTTCCATGTGGCCCTGGCATTGAACACCAGCTGCGGAATATTGATCTGCATGGGGCACACATACATGCACCGGGTACACATGGAGCACATCCATACCCAGTTGCTGGTCAGAATCTCTTCATCCATGCCCAGGGCCGCCATGCGGAGGAATTTTCTGGGATCCATTCCCTCCAGTCCCGTGGCGGGGCATCCGGATGCGCAGGCACCGCAGGTGAGGCAGGCATTCAGGTTTCCGCCCTCGGGCAGAAGCTTCATGACCTTATCTTTAAAGACGCTTTTTCGGGCGCCCCCAATCTTAATCGCTGTTTCTGTCATTGGTATTCATTTCCCCCTATCTTTTTAGGATTCATATTTAAAGCGATCGACTTTATCTATACACCCCTGTCTATTTTACCCTGGATTTAAAGCAACTTTCTTTTTTACCTATTATTGAAACCATGTCAAGAAAAATTGCCCGCCTGGTTTATAAATTTGACATTTTGTGTCCCTGTGCTAGTATGACACCGGGCACAAGGTCTGACTGACCGTCAAACCAGTGCCCTTGATTTTTACATTAATGATACTGTAATCGAAAATTTTATTTCCAGCCCATGCAGAAAAAAAACAGCCCCGTGACCCGGGTAAAATCACCCCCGGCCCGTAAAAGAACCGGCCCGCCGGTGAGAAGCCGGCCGGCACACCTGAATTTTGCGACGGACCTGCCGGTCACCGCCAGAAAAGATGAGATTATTCAGGCCATCAAAACCAGCCAGGTGGTGATCATCTCCGGCGAAACCGGATCCGGCAAAACCACCCAGATTCCCAAGTGCTGCCTGGCAGCCGGGTGCGGGACCCGGGGCATGATCGGCTGCACCCAGCCCCGGCGCATCGCCGCCATCAACGTGGCCAGACGCATTGCCTTTGAGCTCAAAGAGCCTTTGGGACAGTCGGTGGGGTACAAGATCCGGTTTGATGACAAAACCCCTCCCTCTGCCTGCATCAAGGTGATGACCGACGGCATCCTGCTGGCGGAAACCCAGCAGGACCGGCTTTTGAAACAGTATGACACCATCATCGTGGACGAGGCCCATGAGCGCAGCCTGAACATCGATTTTACCTTAGGGATTCTGCGCCGGCTGGTGAAAAAACGCCGGCACCTGAAACTTATCATCACATCAGCAACCATTGATACCCAAAAATTTTCAACAGCCATTCAACAGTCCCCCATCCTCGAGGTGTCCGGACCGATGTTCCACTTGGAAAACAACTACAAGCCCATCTTGGGAGAATC
>DATHSR010000136.1:0-1900 GCA_035464035.1 Desulfotignum sp.
CCCGTAGTGAATCAAATGGGTCACAAAAAACTGTGCCAGCCACCCCAGGCCCGGAACCGAAGACACATAATACCGGTCGAAAATAGGCATCTGGGCAAATCCGGTCAGAAGGATGAAAAAAAGAACCAAGCCGTAAAACACTTGCCGTGCTTTGTAATGAGCGCTCATCATGCCGTATCCTTCATGTTTTTGTAAAATTTTGCAATGGCTGCGGCCGCCCCTGCCACCGGCGCGATCACCAGGGCCAGGGCCAGGTTGTTGCCGTCGGCCATGGTGTCTGCCACCGGCGCCAGGTGGGGCCGGCCCGGTCCGGTGTCAAAGGCGAGCTGATCAAAGGGGACCGGCGACACATACAGGGTGAGGGTGCCCCCGTTCTCATCCAGGCCGTAGATATAACCGTCCATCTCCCGGGCCCGGTCTTCGGCCAGGGCAACGATTTCAGACCGCGGACCCAGAACCTGGACCTCTTCGGGACAGATGTCGATGCAGGCGGGCAGCGCCCCTTTTTCCAGCTTCTGGTAGCACCGGTCACACTTGTACATCACCCCGTTGCCGGCAAAGGCGGGCAGCAGGTCCAGATAAAGCCCGGTGCCGGTCTGGCGCTGGGGAATGTCCCAGGGGCACACGGTCTTGCATTTGGACCCCCCCAGGCAGATCCGGGCATCGATGCGGGACAGCCCGTTTTTCTCCTGCTTGGCCGCCCCCCAGGGACACAGCTTCACGCAGGGCGGGTTCTGGCAGTGCATGCACCGCCGGGGGATGCTCAGGGTGATTTTTTCGCCGTTCCTGACCCCGGTGGCATACTGGATATACAGCCAGTTGTAGGGAGTCAGTCGGTCGGTGACATCCTTCCGGTCCGACCAGTCTTCCACCTTCACCCGGGACGGATACATTCTGGGAAACGGTCTTTCCGGCTCGGGAAACTTGGGGGCATTGGCCTGCCGGCAGGCATACACGCATTCCTCGCACCCGATGCACCGGCTGATATCGATCAGGGTGGCCAACGGTTCCGCATCAGGTCCGGGAAGCCCGGCCCGGGCCGCACCGGTCCCGGCCACGGCCGCGCCTGCGGCAAACACCGAAGATTTGAGAAACTGCCGCCGCGTCAGTTTGGGGGTCAGGCCTGCGTTATTGTACTTATTCATGGCGTTCCTTATTGGGGTTCAGTGACTGTTTCACCGGCAGTGCCGGCTCCGGGCGCCTTGTTTCCGGCGGGATCTTTCCGCCGCAGCCCCTTCTTGCCGGCTTGTTCTTCCGGCCCGGACATCAGGTGCGCTTCTGGTTCAAAAAATCCTGAAAACTCATGGTGTGATAGCTGCCGGTCTGGATATACCGGAGAATCTGGTAAAACTGGGGCCCGTCCACATATCCGGGCAGGCTGCTGATCTTTTCCCCTTCCGGGGTCAGAAACCACAGGGTAGGCAGCCCCTTGACCTGCCAGGACTGGGCCAGGGACTGGTTCCTGTCCGTGTCCACGGCAATGCTCACAAAATGCTCATCCAGGAATGCCAGCACCTGTTTGTCCACAAACGTGGTTTCCGAAAGCCGGGTGCAGTAGGTGCACCACTGGGCGTAAAAATAGAGAAACACGTTCTTGTCCTGGTTTCTGGCCTGGGCCATGCCCGGGGTGTAGTCGATCCAGTCGATGCCGGCACCGTCCGCCGCCCGGGAGGGCAGGGCCTGGGTGGTTTTTTCCGGCACCGGCGCCGCCGGCTGGGACCGGGTGAACCAGAAAATCCCGCCCACGCCCATGAGAACCAGAAAGATCACCAGCACATATTCTTTTTTCATATCCGCACGTTCCTTTATAATCGTTGAGTCCGACTACATCTGCAAAGATGGTGCCACCACTTCTCAGTCAGTCAGTGGGGTCAGGCCTTGCATTTTTGATGTTTCTAAG
>DATHSR010000137.1:0-9295 GCA_035464035.1 Desulfotignum sp.
AAGGGTAAACCGGTTTCAATAAGGAGAAAAACAATTTCATGATACGGTCGTTTAGAGGGAAAACCCCGCGCATCGCACCGTCCGCTTTTGTGGACGACACCGCGGTGCTCATCGGAGATATCGAAATCGGCGAAGAATCCAGTGTGTGGCCCGGAGCGGTGATCCGGGCCGATCTGGGAAAAATCACCATCGGCCGGCAGACCATTGTGGAGGACAACTGCGTGATCCACGCCGGTGCTCCCGGCGGCAGAGACGGAAATGTCACCATCGGCGACCGGGTGGTCATCGGCCACGGAGCGGTGCTCAACTGCCGGTCCATCGGCAAGTACGTCCTCATCGGCATGAACGCCACCCTGCTCCATGAAGCCTGCATCGGTGATTTTTGCCTCATCGGCGCCGCCGCCCTGGTGGGGGCCGGCAAAATCATTCCCGATTATTCCCTGGTGTTCGGCGCCCCCGGCCAGATCAAGGGCCGTCCGACCGAAGAACAGCTCTGGTGGGCTAAAAGCGCGTATGAAGAATACAAACCCCTGATTGAAGAATTTAAGAAAGCACAAGCCGGTTAAGTCTTCCTGATTGGAAACGGTGACCTATCATCCGTTGCAGGATGATGCGGTCTAGTGATGTCACCTGGAGGAAAAGGGACCGCCCGGGCTTTGGAAGGCAAAGAATCTGGTGTATAGAATGGTTCACCGCAGCCGGTTCAGACAGCTGTCATATCCGATCGGGCTGAAATTGGGGGACAGTCGATTCATGAACCCGTGCAGATAGGGGGTTCTGTGAACCGTGACATTTTGTTTGCAGCACAGGGCCGCTGCCAGGTCATCGACGCTGAACCCCGGCTCCTTTTCCGGCAACAGGTGTTCGATGCGGATATTGGGAGCAATATCGGGTTTGTGCCTGACCTGGGAGCCGTAAAAACACACTGCCCGGCTGATTTTATCCGGGGTGAGCGTCTGTGAAATCCCCCAGATGGCGGCAGCTCCCACACTGAAACCGATCAGCATGCTGACCCGGGGACTGTGTGCCAGGTGTGCTGCCAGTACCCTCTCGTATGCAGGTATTCCCACATGGGTCATAAAATGGCCGTAGGCCCGGGGTTCGGTCTCAAATCCCATGAGTTGTCCGCCATAGGGGTCGATGATATCCATCACGGATCCGATAGCCTGAGCAAGATCCTCCAGGGCCGGTGTTCTGCCGAAGATGTCCGCCACGAGCACCTTACCCATTTTTCAGGTCGGCCAGCTGTTTCATCAGGGCATCATACTCATCCTCATAGGCCAGAAGGTCCAGCATCACCGGCGGTTTGGTGGAGTGGGCCGGCAGGCGCGCCTTGGTTTCTTTGATCAGGATCTCCAGCGCCGCCATCCTTTTTATGATCTCTTCAACGGTTTTCACGGGTTTCAAAGCCTCCTGTGTTTTTTTGTCAGTGCAGACCGTAAAAGTATATCACAAAACCAAAAAATTTATCTCATTTAACCGGATTTGGAATATGGTATTGATGAAAGTTTGAATGCACTGCTGTTTCGGCCGGCAGCTGCTGCGGCATGGGGATGCTTAAAAAGGGGAGCAGTATGGGGATAACAGGCAAAGATGCCTGCTGACAAAAGAGGGGACAATGGAAGAGACGATCAACAGAGGCCATTTTATCGAAACCATCATCCGGCAGGATGTGGCAACCCATAAAAACGACGGGCGGGTGGCCACCCGGTTTCCGCCGGAGCCCAACGGGTACCTGCACATCGGTCATGCCAAATCCATCTGCCTGAACTTCAATATGGCGCAAAAATTTTCAGGTCACTGCAACCTGCGGTTTGACGACTCCAACCCGGCCAAGGAAAAACAGATCTATCTCGATTCCATCGAGTCCACGGTGAAGTGGCTGGGATTTGATTACGGCACCGCCTTGTTTGCCTCGGATTATTTTGAGAAGCTTTACGCCTTTGCCGAAGAACTGATTGAAAAAGGCCTGGCCTATGTGTGCAGCCTGCCGGCGGAAGAGATCCGGGCATACCGGGGCACCCTGACCGAACCGGGGAAAAACAGCCCGTTCCGGGACCGGTCTTCGGCAGAAAACCTGGACCTGTTCCGGCGCATGCGGCAGGGCGAGTTTGAAGAAGGGACCCACACCCTGCGGGCGAAAATCGATATGGCCTCCCCCAACATCAACCTGCGGGACCCTGTGATCTACCGCATCAAGAATGCCCCGCACCCCAGAACCGGAGACAAGTGGTGCATCTATCCCATGTATGATTTCACCCACTGTGTGTCCGATGCCCTGGAAGGGATCACCCATTCCTTGTGCAGCCTGGAATTTGAAGACCACCGGCCGCTGTACGACTGGTTTCTGGACAACCTGTCTGTCCCCTGTCATCCCCAGCAGATCGAATTCGCCCGCATGAACATCAACTTCACCGTGCTGTCCAAGCGAAAGCTCCAGCTTTTGGTGGACCAGGGCCATGTGGCGGGCTGGGACGACCCCCGGCTGCCCACCCTGGAGGGGATGCGGCGGCGGGGGTATACGCCCTCGGCCATCCGGAACTTCTGTGACACCATCGGGGTGTCCAAAAAAGAGAGCCGCATCGATATCGGCCTGCTGGAATCCTGCCTCAGGGACGACCTCAACGAAACCGCCCCCCGGGTCATGGGAGTGCTGCGGCCGTTGAAGGTGATCATCGAGAACTATCCGGCGGACAAGACCGAAACCCTGACATCCATGGTCCATCCCCAGAAACCGGAAATGGGCACGCGGGAAATCTCTTTTTCCCGGGAGATCTATGTGGAGCAGGAGGATTTCATGGAAGATCCGCCCAGAAAGTTTTTCCGGCTCGGGCCGGGCAGGGAGGTGCGGCTGCGCAGTGCGTATCTGGTGACCTGCAAAGAGGTGGTCAAGAATGAAAAAGGTGAGATCACAACCCTGATCTGCACCTATGATCCGGAAACCCGTGGCGGCAATGCCCCGGACGGCAGAAAGGTGAAAGGCACCATCCACTGGGTGGATGCCGGCAACTGCATGACCGCCCGGGTAAATCTGTATGACCGGCTGTTCATGGACGAAGACCCGGAAAAAGGGGGACAGGATTTTACAAAGAACCTGAACCCGGCATCCCTGGAAACCCTTGCGGACTGCAAACTGGAAAAAAGTCTTTCCTCTGCCCGGCCCGAACAGGTTTACCAGTTCGAGCGCCTGGGATATTTCTGCCTGGATGCCAAAGACAGCACGGAAGCGGCGCCGGTGTTCAACCGCACCGTAACCCTGAAAGACACCTGGGCCAGGGTGACCGGCAGGTAAAAATAACACGGCAACCGTATGAAGGGGGAGGCAGAAAATGATCGACAGGATGCAGCGGCTATCTTTTGAGGATCTGACCCGGATTCACGACGCATCCATCAATATTTTGCGCCATACCGGCATCGACTTCAACCATGCGCGCATCGCTGCCCTGTTCAAGTCATGCGGGTTTGCCACCCACGGCACCCGGGTGTATTTCAGGGAAACCGATATATACAATGCGCTGTCCACCACCACTCCCTCTTTCACGGTCCATGCCAGGAACCCGGCGAAAAACGTGACCATCGGCGGCCCGGACGGATTCGTGTTCGTTCCCACGGGCGGGCCCACCTATATCGCCGGCATTGACGGCACCCGGCGGCCGGCCACGCTGGCGGATTTTACGGCCTGCTGCAAACTGGTCCAGACCTCGGACCAGGTGGACATGGGCGGATATCTCATGGTCCAGCCCACGGACCTGCCAGCAGAGACCGCCAACCTGGACATGATGCTGGCCTACATGACCCTGTGCGACAAGCCTGTTTTCGGGTCCTCGGGCAGCGGTCAGGAAGCGGCCGACACCCTGGAGATGGCGGCCATCCTTTTCGGGGGCCGGGACAGGATGCTGGAGATACCCGTAATGGTGGCGGTGGCCAATTCCCTGTCCCCGCTGCGGTTCTCAAAGGAACAGGGGGATGTGATTCTCCAGATGGCCGGCTGGCGCCAGCCCGTGGTGATCTCCAACATGATTCTGGCCGGCATCAGCGGACCGGTCTCCCTGCCGGAACTGCTGGCCCTGGAAAATGCGGAAATTCTGGCCGGTGTGGTGCTCACCCAGCTGGTGAACCCGGGCACCCCGGTGCTGTACGGGTCCTGTTCCGCACCCATTGACATGCGCACCATGGTTTCGGCCGTGGGCACTTCCGAAGCGGTGAAGATTGCCAGCGCCACCGCCCAGATGGCCGGGTTCTACAACCTGCCCTGCCGGGCCGGGGGCAGCCTCACCGACGCCCACCTGCCCGATGCCCAGGCTCTGGCCGAAGGGACCCTCATGCTTTCCACGGTGGTGCGGAACGGCGCCCATTTTATCTATCATGCCTGCGGCCAGATGGGGTCCTATATCGCCCTGGGGTTTGAAAAATGGCTCCTGGACGAGGAGATCTGCCGCATGGTCAGAAATATCCTGACCCCGGTGATCCCGGCCGGCGAAACCATTGACGCGGACCTGGTGAACCAGGTGGGGATCGGGGGCCAGTACCTGACCCATCCCACCACATTCCAGAAGTTCCGGAACCTGTCCGCCTCACGCCTGTTCAACCGGAACGATTATACACGGTGGCACAGCAAAGGGGCAAGGCGGGTGGAGGACCAGGCCTTTGCGGCCCTGGACCCCCGGCTGGAAAGTTATGAAAAACCCCCCATCGACCCGGGTGTAGCGGACGCGTTGACCGCCTATGTGACGGCCAGGAAACTGGACCACCAGCCTGTGGTCCGGCTGCTGAACCAATGAAAGGATCCGAGTGCGCTCAGGCACGGACTTTCCTGAGCCTGACGCCGCTGATACGGTTCTGGGAAAACGAACTGGTTCCCCGGTGCCCCCACATGGCCGGTCTGCTGGCCGGCATCCTGGATCGCCTGCCTCCCGCGCTCAAAGGAGATATCCAGGACATCTCCATTCTGGCAGACTATCCGGATATGGTTCATGCCCTGATGACCGCCGTGGTATCACCGGCATCCTATGACCGGGAGCTGACAGCGGCCTTTGCCCCCTGCTCGTTTGACGGGTTCTATGCCACCCCTGGTTTCCAGCACCTGTTTCTGGACGGTGACCATGCCCTGAAATCCGCGCTCATGGAAAAATTTGATTCCGACATGGACCGGCGGTTTCTCAGTGCCTATTACCTGGTTCTGGAGCGTATTTACGGAATTGCCGGCCCGTTGCTGAGCAATCTGCACACCCGGGTGCTGGCGGATGAACAAACCGGACTGGACCGGTATTACGAGGAGGTCCCGGACTACCGGTTCATGGAACTGGCCCCGGTGGGTGTGCCCCGGCCCCTGTCTGAAGCGGACCGTGAATGGATCCTGGACCATCTGACCGATCTTGAACAACTGGCCCGCTTCATTGACCTGTCGCTGTTCGAATTCAGGGGGTTTGTAATCATCCGGGTCCAGGATGTGACGGAAAAAGCGATCCTGTCGGCCCTGGAGCGGGATCTGGTGGATGAGAACTCCATTTTTGCATCCCCGGGGATCCAGCAGATCGAATCCCGGCTTCAGTCACTGTTCCGGCGGCCTGACCTGGGGGTGTCCATCTCCTCGCTCAAGGGAGACCAGGTCATGGTGACCAAAAACGACCACCATTCACGGGTGGACTGCCTGTTTTCAAACTCCCACCACTTTTGCCTCAAAGATCTGGAAGGATCGGTATGGATGACGGCGGCCCGGAGTAACGGTGTTTTCCGGGTGTCGGATCTGTCAAAAAAAAAGCCCCTGATCCAGGCCGAGTCAGATGCCGTGACAGCAGGGATCCGGTCCATGCTGCTGTCGCCCCTGTTGTACCAGGGCAAGAGAATCGGGCTGCTGGAGGTGTTTTCTCCCCATCCCCATGATTTCGGTCCGTTTGAGATGATTCTCATGGCCCAGGTGACCCCGTTGTTTGCCGTGGCCCTGAAACGGGGCCAGGATGAATTGACAAATCAGGTCCAGGCCGTGATCAAGGCCCAGTGCACCGCGGTGCACCCGTCTGTGGAATGGCGGTTTGAAAAGGCGGCACTGGCCCATCTGGAGGCCCTGCGCCAGGGGAAGGGTTCCCCGAGAATGGAAGATATCGTGTTCAAGGATGTGGTGCCGTTTTACGGGCAGTGTGATATCCGGGGATCGTCAAAAGCCAGAAACCAGGGGATTCAGCAGGATCTGACCCGGCAGCTGACTTTGGCACTGGATATCATGACATCGGCGGCTGCAGTGCGGCCCTGGCCCCTGCTGCAGCAATATGTGTTCCGGATCCAAACCCGGCTGACCGCCCTGTCCGGCGGGGTGACCTCCAGCGATGAAAGCAGCGTGTTTTCGCTTCTCAACCAGGAAGTGGCGGAAACCTTTGATTCCCTCAGGGGAATTTCCAGTGACCTGGATGAGAAGATCGATGGCTACTGCCGACAGGTGGATCCGGTGAGCGGCATGATCCGTTCCCGGCAAAAAGAGTATGAAGACAGTGTGACCGCCCTGACGTCAGCCCTTTCCACCTGTCTGGAAGAGGAGAACGCAACGATTCAGCAGGCGTTTCCCCATTATTTTGAAAAACGCCGGACCGATGGTGTGGACTACATGATGTATATCGGTGCCGCCATGATGGAAACCGGCACCCTGCCGTCATTTCATATCCGGGACATGACCCTGTGGCAGATCATGGCCGCCCGGAGCATGGCACTTTGCACACAAAAAATCAAGCCGGAGCTGAAGGTTCCGCTGGACACCTGTCACCTCATCCTGGTCAACCATACCCCGCTGTCCATCCGGTTCCGGTATGATGAAAAACGGTTCGATGTGGACGGGGCCTATGATGTCAGACATGAGATCATCAAATCAAGGCTGGACAAGGCAGAGGTCAAAGGATCCGGAGAACGTCTGACCCAGCCGGGCCGCATCGCCGTGGTGTACGCGGATCCGAACGAAGAAAAGGAGATTGTGCAGCACGTCCGGTTTCTCACCGGTCAGGGCAAGCTGGAAAATGACCTGGAGCGCCTGGATCTGGCGGATCTGCCCGATGTCATGGGGCTCAAGGCATTCCGGGTGGGGGTGGCCCTGTCAGACCATCTATGAGTCAAACCGCCAGGTGGTGCCGGCAGCCCCGTCCTCCAAGATGATGTTCATCTCCTGGAGCTGATCCCGGATTTCGTCGGCCCGGGCAAAGTTTTTGTCTTTCCTGGCCTGGGTGCGTTCCGCGATCAGCGCTTCCACGGTTGCCGGATCCACGGCCATGTCGGCCACCCCTTTCTGCTTTTTGGCGGCAAACCAGGCTGACGGGGTTTTTTGGAAGAATCCCAGGATACCGGCAATGCCCGCCATGTCCGTCATCACCTGTGCCAGTTCCCCGGCGGTCTTTCCATCGGGATGACCCTGAATATCGTCCAGGGTCTTGTTGCCTTTTTTCACGGCTTCAAATACGGCCGCCAGGGCTCTGGCTGAGTTGAAATCATCGTTCATGGCATCGGCAAACGACTGCCACAGCGGGCCTTGCCCCCCTTCTTTCGCCCGGATGCCCAGGTGTTCCAGGCGCTCGAGAAACCCGTAGATCCGGTCCAGGCCCATTCCCACCTCATGCATGGACTGCTCGCTGAAGTCAATGGGGCTTCGGTAGTGTTTGGACAACAGAAACATCCGGATCACCTCGGGCGAATACCGTTCCAGCACATCCTTGATCATGGTGAAGTTGCCCAGGGATTTGGACATTTTTTCGTTGTTGATGTCCACAAACCCGTTGTGGATCCAGTATTTGACGAACTGGGTTCCGAACAGGGCCTCGCTCTGGGCGATCTCGTTTTCATGGTGGGGAAAGATCAGGTCCTTGCCCCCGCCGTGGATATCGAATCCTTGGCCCAGGTATTCATGGCTCATGGCCGAACACTCGATGTGCCATCCGGGCCGGCCGTTACCCCAGGGGCTTTCCCAGAAAGGCTCTCCCGGCTTGGCCGGCTTCCACAGGGTAAAGTCCAGGGGGTTTTTCTTTTTGTCCTCCACTGCGATCCGGGCGCCTGCCCGCATGTCCTCCGGCTTTCTGCCGGACAGCCGGCCGTATTTCTCGAATGCGTCAATGGAAAAATACACGTTTCCGTCATCCACGGCATAGGCCTTGCCTTTTTCGATGAGCTTTTCCACAAACCGGATGATGTGGTCGATATGTTCGGTGGCCTTGGGCGCCATGGTGGGACGCAGCACGTTCAACGCATCCATTTCATTGTGGAATTCGGCAATGTATTTTTCCGTGATGGCGGAACACGCCTCCCCGGTCTCGTTGGATTTCTTGATGATCTTGTCATCCACATCCGTGAAGTTGCGTACATAGGTGACCGCATACCCGATGCGGGTCAGCCACCGGAAGATCATGTCAAACACCACCACAGACCTGGCATGGCCGATATGGCTGGTGTCATAGACCGTGGGGCCGCATACGTACATTTTCACCGTGTCTTTTTCAATGGGAATAAAAATCTCTTTTGTGCCGGTAAGGGTGTTGTAGATTTTCAAGCTCATGTCATGTTTCCCTGATGGTTGGTTTTTATTCGGTCGGCAATCAATACAACGGCCTGGGCCGCAATGCCCTCTTTTCTGCCGATAAATCCCAGGTGTTCGAAGGTGGTGGCTTTCACGTTCACGCACTTTGGATAGATAGCCAGTGTTTCAGCCAGGCTGGCGGCTATCTCCTGTTTTTTAGACCCCAGTTTCGGCACCTGGGCAAACACGGTGCAGTCCAGGTTGATGATCCGGTATCCGGCCCTTGCCAGCTTCTGCCCGCAGGTCTGCAGCAGGATCCGGGAATCGATGTCCTTGTATTTGGGGTCTGTGTCCGGAAACAAGTCCCCGATATCCCCTAAACCGGCCGCACCCAGGATGGCGTCACACACGGCATGGATCAGGACATCCGCATCGGAATGCCCGGCCAGGCCTCTGTCATGGTCAATCTTCACCCCGCCCAGGATCAGGTCCCGTCCCGGGGCAAACCCATGCACATCCGTGCCCATGCCGATTTTGAAATCCATGGTTTCCATGTGAATCAACATATGCCTTTTTCAGTGTTGTGCAAATAAAAAAATAAACTCTCATATCCGCTTTCGGTTTGGAATATAAAACACCTGTGCAAAAATTGCTGACCGGCTTTCGCACGGGTGTTTTTTTAATACAAACAATCCATAAAATTAAGGATGATAAAAAAAACAGATTTATTTATAATGAACCAAACCATCGGCAACGTACTGATAATTTTCGACAGGACCGGCCGGAATACGCTTTTGGGGGTGACAGGAT
>DATHSR010000138.1:0-2017 GCA_035464035.1 Desulfotignum sp.
CTGATTGATGATAATGGATATGTGGCAAAACGCTATACCGTGGATATCAAAAAGGGAGAAACCATTGTGGTGGAAAAAGTGGTTCTGGTGCACACTTCCAGGGATTTTGCCATTTCCGAGTGCGGTCTGGCCGCCAGGGCAAGGATCGGACGTACCCCCGGCTTCGACGATATACTGACAAGCCATACAATGGCCTGGAAACAATTGTGGCGGCGGTCCGACATCACAATGACCGACCGGAGAAAAAAACGTCCGGATTACCATCCGGAAATGGTGGTCAGACTGCATATCTTTCATCTGCTGCAGACCGTGTCCAAACAGACCATTAACCTGGATGTGGGGGTGCCTGCCAGGGGCTGGCACGGAGAAGCCTACCGGGGGCATATTTTCTGGGATGAACTCTATATTTACCCGTTTATCACCCTGCAGCATCCGGAAATCACCCGTTCTCTTCTGCTGTATCGGTACCGCCGCCTCGATACGGCCCGGGCCGCTGCGAGAAAAGCCGGATTCAAGGGGGCCATGTTTCCATGGCAAAGCAGCAGCAGCGGCAGAGAAGAAACCCAGATCATGCACCTGAATCCTGAATCAGGACGGTGGATTCCGGACAATTCCCAGCTGCAAAAGCACGTAAATGCAGCGATCGCATTCAATATCTGGAAATATTTTGAATCCACCGGGGATCTGCAGTTCATGTGCGAGTATGGTGCGGAAGTACTGCTGGAAATTGCCCGTTTCTGGGCAAGCATTGCCACCTATAACAAAGATCTTGACCGGTATGAAATCTGCAAAGTGATGGGACCTGATGAATACCATGAAGCATACCCGGATGCGGATGAGCCGGGGCTGGACAACAATGCCTATACCAATGTCATGGTGACCTGGGTATTGACCCAGGCGTTACAGGTTCTGGAAATCCTGCCCAAAGAGCGCATTGAAGAGCTCTGTGAAACCCTGCACATCACAAAAACTGAAACAGATCTGTGGTGGGATATCAGCCGGAGAATGCGGATCATCTTTCATGACGGCAACATTATCAGCCAGTTTGAACATTACGACCGGCTCAAGGAGCTGGACTGGGACAAATACCGGGAAAAATATCCCAATATCCAGCGCATGGACCGCATTCTGGAAGCCGAAGGAGACAGCCCCAACAATTACAAGATCACCAAACAGGCGGATGTGCTCATGCTGTTTTATCTATTTTCCGCGCCTGAACTGAAAACCCTGTTCAAACAGTTGGATTACCCGTTTGAATATGAAACAATTCCCAGAAATATCGATTATTATGTCCATCGCACCACCTATGGCTCGTCTTTGAGCTGGGTGGTCCATTCCTGGGTGATGGCCCGGTCGGACCGGAAACGGTCCTGGCGTTTTTTTTTAAAAGCCCTGCAAAGCGACATCGATGACATTCAGGGGGGCACCACCCGGGAAGGCATACACCTGGGCGCCATGGCCGGATCGGTAAACATTCTCCAGGAAGCCTATCTGGGCATAAAAACCCGGGGCAATATCCTGTGGGTCAACCCGGAGCTGCCGGAAGTGCTCGAAAAACTGGAAATGCAGGTACGGTATCGGGGCAGCACCCTTGACTTTGAGACCACCCAGGACATGTGCAGAATCACACTGTTGTGCAGCCCGGAAAACCACTTTAAATTCGGGTTCAAGGAAAACCTGTATGACCTGACAGTGGGAAATACCCGTACGTTTCACATCTGATTGTTTTTTATTGATGCCGTAAGGAGACAACCGATCCATGCCGGTACAAAACACGGACATCGCCGCACAGCTCAACCGCATGGCGGATCTGCTGGAAATTGAAGGCGCCAATCCCTTCCGGGTCAGGGCGTACCGCAATGCCGCCCGGACCGTAAACAGTCTGGCCCGGCCAGTGGCTGACCTGATCAAAAACAAAGAGGACCTCACAGGGTTTCCAGGTATCGGCCAGGACCTGGCAGACAAGATCCAACAGATTGTTTCCAAAGGAACCTTTACACAACTCGATGAAATACAA
>DATHSR010000139.1:0-2867 GCA_035464035.1 Desulfotignum sp.
GGAGTGTGTGATCTGGTATCCGGCGTTGAGGGGGTCTTCCCAGGGGTTCAGGAAGGTCAGTATCCGCGTCAGGCGGTATTCAACCTTGAAAACCAGAAAATAGATCAGCGGAATGACAAGGGGCAGCGGAGACAGCAGATGAAAGATGCGAACCCCTGCCACAAACATCATGCCCCAGCAGATGGCGCCCAGGACCACGATGGTTCCGAAATCGGGCTGTAAAATGATCAGCAGGGAGAACAGCATGTAGATCAGGGCATGGGGCAGAAAACCCACGGTAAAGTCCTGGATCATGGTTTGTTTTTTGGCCAGGCTGTATCCCATGAACAGAATCAGGGCCAGTTTGGCGAATTCCGCCGGCTGAAACCGGAACATTCCCAGGTCCAGCCACCGCTGGGCCCCGCCGGCCTGTATGCCCAGCCCGGGAATGAGTACCGCCATCAACAGTACCAGGGCGGTCATGAGAATGAGATAGGCGAAGTTTCTGTAAAACCGGTGAGGAAAGGAAGCAGCCGCAAACAGGACCCCTAAGCTGATGCAGAAAAACATAAGCTGGCGCTGCATAAAGTAGAACAGGGTGTGGTGGGTCTGCATGGAGATGGCCGAAGATGCCGAATAGACCATGACAATGCCGATGCAGCAGAGGAGCAGTGCCGGGAAAAGCAGCAGTTTCTCTCTGAAAACCGGATGGACAGGCAGGACGCTATTCATGGATTTCAGTCTCCAGCTGTCTGACATGGCGGGTAAAATCATTCCCCCGTTCCGCATAGTTGTCATACATGTCAAAACTGGCGCAGGCAGGGGACAACAGTACCACCTGGTTGGGTCTGGCAGCGCTGTATGCCGCCCTGACAGCGGTTGCCATATCCGGCACCCGGGTTACCCTGCACACCGGTGACAATGCTTCGGCGATGTGATCGGCGGCTTCGCCCAGGGCAATGATCCGGGTCACCTGCCCCAGGGCCGGCACCAGGGGTGTGAAATCCGTATCCTTTTCCCGGCCGCCCAGGATCAGAACCGTCTTCCGGTTGAAACAGGCCAGGGCACGGACCACCGCATCGCTGTTGGTGGCCTTGGAATCGTTGTAAAACTGGATGCCGTTGATTTCCCTGACAAAGGTCAGGCGGTGGGGCAGCCCTTTGAAGGCTTTGATTGCAGAACAGATGCCGCTGATATTTCCGCCGGCGCACAGGCTTGCCAGAGCGGCTGCTGCGATGTTTTCCAGATTGTGTATCCCTGGCACCTGCACAAGATCACCGCCGTCGATACAGATTGGTGACTCCGGAAAAAATTCCGGCAAAATCAGATGAATGGCCTGTTCTGTCACTTTTGCCCCCTGGGCAATCCGGGTTTCCGGGGCAGAGGAAAATTCATATATCCGGGATGTCAGGCAAGGTCGGGTATGGCAGAGATCGGGGATGTCGGCGTTGACAATGGCGGTATGGCGGGAGGTCTGGTTTTTGAAAACAGACCATTTGGACCGGCAGTAGCCGGCCATGTCTTCATACCGGTCCAGGTGGTCCGGGGAGATATTCAAAAGCACGGCGGTTTCCGGGGCAAAACTCTGGGACAGATCCAGCTGGAAGCTGGAAATTTCCGCTACCACCACCTGGGCCGGGGGGCCGTCCATGAGATAGTCCACCAGCGGGATGCCGATGTTGCCCCCCATGAAGACAGAGATACCCGAGGCTGACAGCATATCCCGGACCAGCGTGGTGACCGTTGTCTTTCCGTTGGTGCCGGTAATGGCCACTACAGGGGTCTGGTTGAAATGGGAGAAGATGTCCAGTTCTCCCAGAAGAGGCACGTTTGCAGCTTTGGCCTGCAAAAGATGCGGCATGTCCAGCGGAATGCCGGGACTGACCACAATGGCACCGGCCCGGTTGAAGGTGTCCGGGTCATGATACCCGATCTGGGTGTCAATGCCCAGGCGGTTCAGTTGGTCAGCCAGGCCTTTTTTGGCAGGGTCCCTGTCCGTGGCTTTGACAGAAAAACCCTTGGCAGCCAGAAACCGGGCCATGGACAGCCCTGACCTTCCCAGGCCGAGAACCAGAATGTATGATGTCCGGGGCAGAAGCATACGCAGGTCACCTTATCTTCAGTGTGCCCAAAGACAGGATGGCCAGGGTGATGGAGATAATCCAGAACCGGACGATCACCTTGGATTCATGCCAGCCTTTGAGTTCAAAATGGTGGTGCAGCGGCGCCATACGGAAAATGCGTTTTCCCTTGGTGAGTTTGAAATAACCCACCTGAAGGATTACGGACACCGCCTCCATCACGAACAGTCCCCCCACGATGAGCAGCAGGATCTCCTGTTTGACCACCACGGCAATGGTGCCCAGGATGGCTCCCAGGGGAAGGGATCCGGAATCTCCCATGAATATCTGGGCCGGGTGGGCGTTGAACCATAAAAATCCCATGCCGGCCCCGGCCAGGATGCCGCAGATCACCGAAATTTCACCGGCGGATGCGATGTGCCGCACATGCAGATACTGGGCAAACTGATGGTGGCCCGCCACATAGGCAAAAAACATGTAGGTGACTGATGCCACGATAAAAGTGCCGATGGCCAGACCGTCCAGTCCGTCGGTGAGGTTCACCGCATTGGAGGCACCGACAATGACCAGGCAGGCAAAAGGGATATACCAGATCCCCAGATCCGGGGAAAAATTTTTGAAAAACGGAACGGTCAGGGTGGTGGTTAAATCCGGGCTCAGGTTAATCAGCAGACTGATCATCAGCCCGCAGACGATCTGGATGGAAAATTTGCCTTTGGCAGTGAATCCCATGTTCCGTTTTTTGATCTGCATCAGAAAGTCATCCACAAATCCGATGGCCCCGAAGAGCAGAATGGTGAGCAGCAG
>DATHSR010000140.1:0-4464 GCA_035464035.1 Desulfotignum sp.
GGACCCGGGTGGCGATGTCGATGACATCAAAGGAGTCGACGGGATGGGCAGCATTCCAGTCGGATTGAATCGGCAGGCCGGCCACATACAGGTGGTGGAATTCAATGCCGGTGCTGCGCAGGGTATAGGCGATGTCGTGAATTTTCGTATCATTGTCATTGACCCCGCCCAGCAAAGGAACGTTGGCATACACGGTGATTCCCTTGTTGTTGAGACGCCGGGTGACCATGGCATGGTCCGGGGTCAGGTCCGACGCCTGCACAAACCAGGTTTCAATTTCCAGCCGCAGGGGCTGCACCACAGACAGTCTGTTCAGGTCCCCCAGGACATTGACCGTTGACCGGGTATAGGCCAGGGGGTCTGCGGCCAGTGTCATGGACCGCAGCCGCAGGGCATTGACATGGGGAATTTTAGACACCCGGTCTGCAAGGTGCCGGATCTCGAACAGATGGTCCAGGGCCTCACCAGTCAACACCACATCGGTGATCCGGGGGTCTTTGGCGATATAGGTCATTTCCGCCTCCCCGGCCTGGGGTGAAATGCACACCCGGGTTTCGTGGACCCGGGACAGCCTTTCCAGGCCGGTATTGACGATGGAGGAATCGGTCTGAACCGTTTCGATCAGTGATTGTTTCAGTTTTTCCAGATCTTCCGGGGATGCCGGCGGATTCATCGGGGCCGTCTTTTTGGGACGGTTTCCCACCAGGTGGTCGTCATTGCCGATTCTGGCCATGTACTGGATATCAATGGTGCCCTCGTCATTGACCCGGATATTGGTCAATGAGTTGGCCAACGGCGCGAACGCCTTGAAATACTCCGGAGTGTAGGGAGTTCTGATCCAGATGAAATTTTCGTTGTCCGCCACCTTTTCCACGGCCCAGCCGCTGGAATACCAGTCCATCTTGCCGATGGGCGTGGCGGTGCAGATTCTGGGGATCACCCGGTCCGACAGGTGGGCCCGCAGGTGAAGGGCCATGTCAATGCCGTCGGACAACGGTTTCCAGTAGATGGAGTTGCCGTGGATGGGGCTGCACGGAATGTAGATATAGTGCAGCTCGGCCCCGGCCCCCCGCAGCAGGCCAAACAGGCGCACCAGTTCCGGTCCGGTATCGTTGCAGTCGCTCAGAAACGGGGTCTGGATGTAAACGGCGATGCCGTTTTTCACCAGATCGGTAATGATGTCCAGGCTTTCCGGGGACACCTCGTCCGGATGGATGAAATGGGTGGCCACTTCCATGCGTTTGCCGTTTCGCTGCAGTTCCAGGTTTTTCTGTTTCAGGTATTTGAGGTAGTCCCCTTCTTTTGCCAGGAACAGATCCGGGTAATAGGCAATGGACCGGGTGGCCAGGCGCAGGGTCTGAACGTGTTTTACCGCCATGAGGCCGTCAAGGGCGGCAGCCATGTTTTTTCTGTCCATGAAGGGATCGCCGCCGGTGATTACGATCTCCTTGATGGACGGGGATGCCTGGACATGGGTCACGGCCTTCATCACATCCTGCGGCGTGGGGTTGGCCTCGTTTCTGGAATCCTTGTGCTTTCTGAAGCAGAACCGGCAGTAAACCGGGCAGCTCATGTTCAGCAGAAAGATCACCCGGTTCTGGTACATCTGTTCTAAAAGCCCTTCATGGAACTGGCCGATCCAGGTGTTGGTGTGACCGATGTTGTCCAGTTCCTCCACAAAGGGCAGGTACTGGTAGGCCACATCCCTTGACACCATCATCTGGCGGACGGTATGGCGGGACAGGCGTACCGGGTATTTTTCAATGACTTTCTGAAGGGTTTCCCGGTCCTTGTCCGGCACGGCATGATTGGTCAATTCAACCAGCTGGTCGGTATTTTTCACGGACACGTACCCATGGCCGGGAATCACCTGTTCCAACACCGCCACCAGCAGGATATGGGGCAGGGCCACCTTGTTGATCACCAGGTTCTGGCCCTCCCCCCTGGCAATGGCCGATAAAACAGTGTTGAAGAAATCTTCCGGATATCCCTCAAATCCGGTGGCTGCCAGCAGGTTATCCCATTTGGCCTGACCGCTGCCCTGCTGGATGATCTGTACAAACGCGCTGCCGCAGAACTGGGCATTGCCGTAAATTTCCAGAAATTCCCGGACCCCCTGTTCCAGTCTGGACAGCGGGACCGCCCGGTTTTCCTTTGAATGGGCAAACCGGACCGCTATGGTTGTGTCTGTTGTGGTTCTGTCAGTTTTCATGTTACGCCTCTTTTGCCTTGTATAAATAATAGACCGTGTCTTTGGGAAACCCGTATCCCATGACCCGGCCCAGCACTTCCTCTTCGTTGCCCGTCCCGATGCACACCACCAGATACTCTTTTTGAAGGGCCTTGTCCATGACCATCTTCCAGGTATAGCTGCTGGCCTCGAAACAGGCATATGCACTCAAACCCGGATCAAACAGGGATCCACCTTCCCGGGTGAGGGTATTTTCGAAAACGATATAACTGGCCCCTGGATCCAGGGTCTGTTTGATCCATGCAAAACTGCCGCAGATGGGCCTGTTATGAAACGTCTCCGTCACCTGAAAATCCGTTGCTCCTTTTACTGCACACATCTCGGGTGTGAGAATGGCGAATATGTCCCCATTCTTTTTGTTGTGCTTCGGCATTCCCGCCAAAGTCTGTGCGGTTCTGGTTATATTTTCAATAATCGGCAGTGGAACGGATCCACCCGGATAAACACCTCATCTTTCCGGCGGTAGGGGGTCCGCTTGACAAAACTGATCACGTGCAGGATCTGCCCGCCGGGTATTTCCACAAAATAACTGACCTCACCCCCCATGTAGCTGCGGTCCCTGACCCTGCCGAAAAAGTAGTTCATGCCCTCTTCTCGTTCATAATCGGTTTGATACCCCAGGGTCATTTTCTGCGCCCGGATTACGATTTCGGCGTTTTCGCCCACGTCGAACTCCCCCACCGGACTCACCAGACAGGGGGTGCCGTCTGGCAGTTCCACTTCATAATTCCCGTTTTTCCGGTGCTTCACCCGGGCATTCAGAAAATTGGAGTGCCCCAGAAAATCCGCCACAAAGTGGTTGGCCGAATTGTTGTAGACCTCTTCAGGCTCTCCCTGCTGCTGGATGAATCCGTCCTTCATCACCACCACCTTGTCGGACATGGACAGCGCCTCTCTCTGGTCATGGGTCACAAAAATCGTGGTCACCCCCAGTTCCATCTGGAGGTTGTCGATCTCCCGGCGCATGTCCTCTCTCAGGTTCTCATCCAGGGCGGAAAGGGGCTCATCCATGAGCAGTACATCCGGTTCGATCACAATGGCCCGGGCCAGGGCGATGCGCTGCTGCTGCCCGCCGGAAAGCTGAGACGGCATCCGGTTTCCCACGCCGGGCAGCCGGACCGTTTCCAGGGCTTTTTCCACCTTTTCCTTGATCTGGGCTCTGGATGCGCCCCGGTATTTCAGGCCGAAAGCCACGTTATCGAAAATGGTCTTGTGGGGAAACAGGGCATAGTTCTGGAAAATCATGCCCAGGTTCCGCTTGTGGATGGGGGTGTCGTTGACACGCCGGCCCTTGATGTAGATATCTCCCCGGGTGGGGGTTTCAAGGCCTGCCAGCATTCTGAGCAGGGTGGTCTTGCCGCAGCCCGAAGGGCCCAGCAGGGTGACAAAGGATCCTTCGGCAATATCCAGGTCCATGGGCTGCACCGCCACCAGGTCACCAAACCGTTTTTCAATGCCCTTGAATCTGACAAAGGCCGGGTCTTTTGTTTGTGTCAAACCAGTGTTCTCCCATTTTTTCAGGAAAAGGCCCCCGGCAGCGGTCCGTTGCCGGGGTGCCCGGGTTCATGTCATTGTCTGACCGGCTAGCCTGCCATAATCCGGTCCCATTTTTCAGCCCATTCCAGCTGGTGGGCGTTCCAGTAAGCCGGATCCGCAAACAGGTAGCCGTCCAGTTTGCCTGTGGGATCAAAGGCGGGCAGCTTTTTGACTTCATCGGGCATCTCCACCTTGGTGGGATCCAGGGACGGCGGATACTGCTGGCCGATGGCCACGGCAATGGCCGCTTCCGGCTCGAGCATGAAATTGAGCAGTTTCTGGGCCACTTCCAGATCGGTTCCTTTGAGCACATACATGTATTCCATCCATGAATAAGTGCCGTCCGGAGCCAGGTATCCAATGGGGTGTCCCTCTTTCTGGAGGGCTGCCACCCGTCCGGACCAGGCCACGGTGGCCGCGATCTCATTGTTGGCCAGCAGGCTCATGAGCTCGGACCCGGAAGCC
The DNA here is from genome assembly GCA_035464035.1 of Desulfotignum sp. Lineage (GTDB taxonomy): Bacteria > Desulfobacterota > Desulfobacteria > Desulfobacterales > Desulfobacteraceae > Desulfotignum. The sequence continues at coordinate 4,253 of DATHSR010000140.1, forward strand.
CAGTATTTCTTGATCAGGCCCCGCTGTTCGGTCAGCGCATCCCAGACCGCATCCACATCCGTGATGTTGTTGGGGCTCTGGCCGGTGTGCAGGGCCGCATACCACATGTTGGTCCTGAAGTCCCCGCCCCAGGAGCCCAGTTTGCCCTTAAGGCTCTTTTCATACAGCAGGGAGGCTCCCAGTTTTTCCGCGTCAGCCTTGGAGATTTCATT
>DATHSR010000141.1:0-1835 GCA_035464035.1 Desulfotignum sp.
ACGGGCAAGATGGACCGGCACATGGAGCCGTTTTTCGTGGAGATCCTGCCGGAATCCGCCGAAGAAAAAACCCTGTCCTCCCATGAAGGGGAAGAGTTCATCGTGGTGGTCCAGGGCCGGATCGAGGTGATCTACGGCAAAGACACCCATATCCTGGGACCCGGGGATTCCATCTACTACAATTCGATTGTGCCCCATTACGTGAGCTGTCACGGGGATGAAAAAGCCGCCATCCACGCGGTCATCTACATACCGGAATAACAGGGGGACTGCATGGAAATTCAAACAGGCTTGCGGGAGATCACCCTGGGGGATCTGCTGGATGAAACCATCGCAAAATTCGGCGACCACGATGCCCTGGTGTATGTGGACCGGGATTTCCGGCTCACCTACCGGCAGTTCGGGGATCTGGTGGATGAGATGGCCAAAGGGCTCATGGCCCTGGGCGTTACAAAAGGCGAAAAAGTGGCGGTATGGGCCACCAACATTCCTTTCTGGGTGACGCTGCAGTTTGCCACGGCAAAAATAGGAGCCGTGCTGCTCACGGTGAACACCAATTACAAGAGCGCGGAACTGGCGTATCTGCTCCAGCAGTCGGAAACCGAAAACCTGTTCATCATTGACGGGTTCCAGGATACGGATTACATCAACACCTTGTATGAGCTGGTGCCGGAGCTGAAAACCTGCCAGCGGGGCCGCCTGAAAAGCAAAGAATTTCCCTGCCTGAAGCGGGTGGGGTTCCTGGGCCAGGAAAAGCACCGGGGCATGTACACCATTCCCGAGATCCGGGCACTGGCGGTCATGGTGTCAGACGACCAGTATGCCCAGCGGCAGAAAAGCCTGTCCCCCCATGACGTGGTGAACATGCAGTACACATCGGGCACCACCGGGTTTCCCAAGGGCGTGATGCTCACCCATTACAATATCGGCAACAACGGGTACTGGATCGGGAAAAACCAGAAATTCACGGAAAAAGACCGGGTCTGCCTGCCCGTTCCCCTGTTTCACTGTTTCGGTTGCGTGCTGGGGGTTCTGGCGGCGGTGAACCACGGGACCTGCATGGTGATCCTGGAAGGGTTTGACCCGGTGATGGTGATGGCGTCCGTGGAAAAGGAAAAATGCACGGCCCTGTACGGGGTGCCCACCATGTTCATTGCGCTGCTGGACCACCCGCTGTTCGACAAGTTTGATTTCTCCTCTTTGCGCACCGGGATCATGGCCGGGTCCAACTGCCCGGTGCATGTGATGGAACAGGTGATCGACCGGCTGCACATGACCGATGTCACCATCTGCTACGGGCTCACCGAAGCCTCGCCCGTGGTGACCTACACCCGCATCGACGATGATATCCGGCTGCGGGTAGAAACCGTGGGCCGGGCCCTTCCCCACATCGAGGTGAAGATCACGGACCCGGAAACCGGAAAAACACTGGAACCGGGCCGGCAGGGGGAGATCTGCTGCCGGGGCTACAGCATCATGAAAGGGTATTACAACAACCCTGAGGCCACGAAAAAAGCCATCGATGAAGACGGCTGGCTGCACACCGGGGACCTGGGGGTGATGGACGAACAGGGCAACCTGTCCATCACCGGCCGGCACAAGGACATGATCATCCGGGGCGGGGAAAACATCTATCCCAGGGAGATCGAGGAGTTTCTCATCCGCATGGACGGGATAAAGGATGTCCAAGTGGCGGCCGTTCCCAGTGAAAGATACGGGGAAGAGGTGGGGGCGTTCATCATTCCAAAGGAAGGCGCCGACCTTCAGCCCAGTGATGTCATCGATTTTTGCAGAGGCAAAATCAGCCGGTACAAGATCCCCCGGTATGTGCATTT
>DATHSR010000142.1:0-2322 GCA_035464035.1 Desulfotignum sp.
GCATGGACATCGGAAAAATGCTGGCGGACCAGGTGGAAGCGGCCCCTCACATCCAGGTGTGGAAAAACAGCACGGCCCTGTATGTGTTTGACGACAAAAAAGCGGGCATCCTCAAGGACGGGGTGTACAAGATCGTGACCCCCAAGGTGATCCTGAATGCCGCCGGGGCCAGGGAAAAATTTCTGCGGTTCAAGGGCAACGCCCTGTCCGGGGTTTACGGGGCCGGGGCCTTCCAGACCCTGGTGAACCGGGACCTGGTCCGGCCCACAAAACGGCTGTTCATCATCGGCGGGGGCAATGTGGGGATCATTGCCGGATATCACGCCCTCCAGGCCGGCATCCAGGTGGTGGGCCTGGCCGAGGCCCTGCCCCGGTGCGGGGGATACAAGGTCCATGAAGACAAACTCAAGCGCTTCGGGGTCCCCATCTACACCTCCCACTCCATCGTGTCCGCCAATGGCACCGAATCGGTTGAATCCATCACCATTGCAGAAATCGACACCACCTTCACCCCCATTGCCGGCACGGAAAAGACCTTTGCCTGTGACACCATCCTGATCGCCGTGGGCCTGGAACCGGTGGCGGAATTTGCCCAGGAAGCCATGACCGCCGGCATCCGGGTGTTCAGCGCCGGGGATGCCGCCGAAATCGCGGAAGCCTCTTCGGCCATGTTCAACGGCAAGATCGCCGGGCTGAACATTGTGCGGCATTTCAAACCGCAAGTGCCCCCCATCCCGGATGAGTGGTTTGAAAAAGCCGACATCCTCAAATCCCATCCCGGACCGGTGCAGGAACTGCTGCCCCCGGACCGGGAAGACGGGGTGTTCCCCATCATGCACTGCAAGCAGGAGATCCCCTGCAACCCCTGCAGCACGGTATGCCCGGAACACTGCATCACCATGAAAGGGGACCCCGTCAAGGGGATGCCGGTGTTTGACGGCGACTGCAAGGGATGCATGAAATGCCTGACCATCTGCCCGGGGCTGTCCATCACCCTGGTGGATTTCCGCAAGGACACGGCGTTCCCCACCGTGTTTCTGCCCTATGAGGTGGGAAACGTGACGGTATCCAAGGGAGACACCATCCAGTGCGTGGATGTGGACGGCAACCCGTTAGGCCACTTCACCGTGCAGGGGGCAAAGGCCACCAAAGACAGTGACAGAACCCTGATTGTCCGGGTCAAGGTGCCCAAAGCCATTGCCAAAAAAGTGGTGGGGTTCACCATCCAGGACCAGGTGGTGTATGACCGGCTCTTTGAAAAAATCCCCCTGGACAGGATCAGAGACGAAGAGGTGGTGTGCCTGTGTGAACGGGTAACCGCCGGAGAGATCCGGGGCCTGGTCAAAAAAGGGATCACCGACATGAACCAGATCAAGGCCCTGACCCGGGCCGGCATGGGACCCTGCGGATATAAAACCTGTGAAAACCTGATGATGCAGCTGTTCAGAGCCGAGCAGATCGCTGCCTAAGATATCGTGAAAAATGTCCGCCGGCCGTTGTTTATCGAAGTCCCCTTGGGGAAATTTGCCTTTGGAGGTGAATCATGAACCACTTTGACGTGATCGTAATCGGGGCCGGTTCCGTGGGGGTGCCCACGGCCATGGCCCTGGCAGAGGAAAAACTGACGGTTCTGACCATCGATGCCCTGGCCTCCCCGGGCCAGGGCCAGAACAAAAAAGCCATCGGCGGGATAAGGGCCACCCATTCAGACCAGGGGAAAATCACCACCTGCCTGCGCAGCATCGAGATCTTTTCAACCTGGCAGGAGATGTACGGGGATGATATCAGCTGGATTCAGAACGGGTACAGCTTTCCGGCCTACACTGATGCCGATGCCCAAAAGCTCAAGGATCTGATGAAAATCCAGAAATCCTTTGACCTGGACATCGCATGGCTGTCCGCCGAAGAATACCAAAAAATTGTGCCGGGCATCAACATGGACGGACTGCGGGGCAGCACCTATTCCCCCAGGGACGGCAGTGCATCTCCGTTGCGGGCCGTCAATGCGTTTTACTTTAAAAGCCTTGAATACGGGGCCCGATACCGGTTCTGGGAAAAGGTCACCCGGATCGAGATCCTGGGCCCCGAGGAGATACGGGTGACCACGGACAAGGATGTGTACACCGCCGCAACCGTGATCAATGCGGCCGGCAATTATGCCCGGCAGATCGGGCAACTGGTGGGCATCGACCTGCCGGTTGAGCCGGACAGCCATGAAGGGGCCATCACCGAACCGGTGCAGCGGTTTTTCGGCCCCATGATCGTGGACCTGCGTCCCTGCCATGATCCGGCCACCGAAGATTCCGCCAATTACTATTTTTA
>DATHSR010000143.1:0-1596 GCA_035464035.1 Desulfotignum sp.
CCTGCCTATAAAGGGATCCCCTTATGCGTGTCCACGGCCATGGCCCTGTCCGGCATGGGCCATGACACAGGCTATGTATTCAACCGCAAGGAGGCCAAAACCTATGCCGACAAAAGCAGCACTGTGGGCATGGCCCTGAACCCGGAAACCCGGCTGATTCTTGTGGATGACGTCATCACCTCGGGCAAGGCCATCAGAGAATCCCTGGAAGTTTTGAAATCCAGCGGAAATCCTCAGGTCAAAGGCATTGTCATCAGCGTGGACCGCCAGGAAAAAGGCACCACCGACCAGAACGCCCTGGCCGAGGTGGCACAAACTTTAGGCATTCCCATTTATGCCATCGTCACCCTGGCAGATATCACTGCGTTTCTCCACAACACAGAAATCGACGGCCGGATCATTCTGGATGATGCCATGATGGAACAAATCGATGCTTACCTGGCGCAGTACGGCATGGCGTGATCCCATGATTGACCGGCTCAACACCATCTATCTGCTGTATGACCAGATCATGGCTTCCACGGCATGGGCCTGCGGCCCGGGATGTGCCCGTTGCTGCACCTGCAATGTGACCCTGACAGGCCGTGAAGCAAGATTTATGACCACGCACCTGCCGTTGACCCGGCGCAGGGTGGTTCATACAAGAATCTTGCAAAAATTTCCTGAAAAAAGGTATATCCCCAGAATGGGCGTCAACCGGTTTGCCCGGTTGTGCATGGAAGGTGCCGATCTGCCGGAAGAGGAAAACGATCCTTTATGGGGAAAATGCCCACTGCTGGAAGATGATCTTTGCACGGTTTATGATGTCAGGCCCTTCGGCTGCCGGGCACTGATATCACAAACCAATTGCAGGGATACGGGGTGCGCACAGATGCCCCCCTGGGCACTGACGGTGAACAACGTATTTTTGCAGGCCATCGAACACCTGGACCAGCGCGGATATTCCGGCAATCTGTCAGACATGCTGCTTGCGTCCCTGCCGGGCAATGACACGAAACCTGCACCGTTGTTCATAAAAAACGAACCCATCCGGTGTCTGATGATCCCGCCGGAACACCTTGAACGGATGGGCCCACTGGTAAAAAACCTGTCTGAAGTGTTGAACGCCCCATGAAAACAGCCGGGAAAATCTTCTGGTTCCTGCTGATCTGCCTGCTGTCTGCCGGCTGTGCCGCCAGACAGCAGGGAACCATTGCAGATATCCGGATCTTGCCCCAGGATGCCGGCGTGTACCTGTCACGCCACAACGGCCAGGTCATTGATCCGGCCCGCCAGGCAGCGTATTTTCAACAATTCAAAGACCGGTTTTACAGGCCCTGGCACCGGACCGGCCCCGGACATCCAGCGGATCTGGTCTTTTCCGGGTTGAACAAATACAGAACAACGGCGTTATACGGCGAAAACAACCTGCCGCTGCCCCCGAAATTACTGGATATCATGGCCCGGCAGTCCCAACCCGGTGCCTATCCGCTGCTGCACCAGCCGGCCAACACCGTCATTCACGCGTCCATCCGGGTGTTTCCCACACATAAGCCCGTGTTTTTCGGCCCCCTGTCCCCGGGCCGGGGATTTCCCTTTGACATGATGCAGAACTCC
>DATHSR010000144.1:0-8443 GCA_035464035.1 Desulfotignum sp.
ATGAGACCGGCCAGCCGGGTACCGGGTTCCTCGATAAACCGGTATCTCACCGCGGCAATCTGCGGGACCGGTCCCCAGTAATCATCATTGCGCACCAGGTCGATGTGCTGACCCCGCTGCCAGGTTACAAACCGGTAAGGTCCGGTTCCCACCGGGTTTTCAGCGAATTTCGGGTCTTTGGAATGCACAGGCGGCACCACCTTGAGCCAGTAAAGCCGGGTGGGAAGAATGGGGTCTGGTCCGTTTGTGAACACCTGCAGGGTCAGATCATCCACTTTGGCTGCGTCCCTTATGGTGGAAAAAAATGAAATCTGCTCTGAGTTGAACTCCGGATCGATGACCCGCTTGATACTGTAAACCACGGCATCGGCATTCATGGGCTCGCCGTTGTGAAACTGAATCCCCGCTTTCAAGGTGATTTTCCAGGTATCAGGGGTCACCAGTTCGGGCATGACCGCCGCCAGAGACGGGATCAGATCCCCTTCCGGGGTCCGGGTCAGCACCGTGTCATAAATATTGTCATTGACGGCCCGCTCTCCGCCGTCCTCTCTGATCTGGGGATCTAAGGTGGTGGGCTCGGAACCCAATGCAATGGTGATCGCATCGGCCCTTGCCCATCCGGTGCCTGCCAGAACCGCCACCATCAGTACTGCTGCCAGCAACAAACTGCCACATTTTTTCATCAGGGTCCTCCTTTTTTTCTTGGGGTCATGATTTGTTTGGTTACCCGTGTGCCATGACGGCGGTCCCTGCCTCCACCCCCGGAGGCGGCAGAAACAGGGAAGGTGACTTACGCCAGAATCTGATGCAGTCCCGCTTTTTTCACCCGGTCTGCAATACAGGTGATATCGGTGGTATACATCTCTTTTTGCTTCATGCGCTCAAACAGCACTGATCCGGAAAAAGTGAATTTGAGTCCCAGGCCGTCAGGGGTCTGCATCTGCTCCCGGACAAAAGTGACCGCATCTCCCAGGATGGATGTTTCCGGGAGTTTGAGATTTTCTCTCCCCCGGGCCTGCCGCACCGCATTCACCCCGGCCAGGGTGCCGGTGCAGATGGCTTCGGTATGCCCCACCATGAGCCCGGCCTTTTCTCCGGCGCAAAACAGGTTGTCCACCCCATCCACCTTCAGAGCGTCATCCCGGGGGGACATGCCCATATATCGGACCGAATTTCCGATTCCTCCGGCATAGGGGTCTTCAAACCGGGCATTTTCAAGCCCGGAAATTTTTCTCAGATCATCCAGCGGGAAAAACGGGGTCATGAGCTTGGCATGCCCTGTGTCCAGCAGGATCACATTGGTTTCAAAGTCTGCAATGGCATATTGCTGGCAGGCTTTCAAGGACAGTTTGCCGGTCAGGCGCAGATGGTCATCCAGGGGGATCACTGCCACGCCGGTTTCAGTGAGCTTCTTTTGCAGATCCCTGTCCAGCGATTCTTTGTGCAGCTTGCAGGACCCGCTCATCGCACCGGTCTGTTCTCCTTTTTTTCCGTTGATTTCCGCGACACCGGCCCGGGCTGCGATACTGACCCGGCCCCCAAAGGAATGGCACCGCAGGATGCACATGGCGCACCCGTTGCCGTGTTTCACACAGTTGGCCGGGGGCCCGGCCGTCCCGGTGGTTTCGATAAAAACATCCCCCTCAAACCGGACCTCTTTTTTTGACTGTCTGCCCGCGACCGCAGTGATGAATGCTTTTTCCATTTCCACATCCGTCACCCGGCATCCCATCTCAAGGCCGATGCCCTGTTCACTCAAAAACCGCCTGATTATGGGTTCCATGGTGGACACATCATACAAACAGGCATGGCTGTGTCCCGGAAAGGCAATATCCTTGTGGATAAAATTGGATTCAATCACCGCAAAGATATCGCCGCCGCCCATGACTTTCAATTCTTCGGTGGCGGAAAGACGGCCGTTATTGCGCATGATCCCGCCCACAAGACCGGTGCCCAGAAGCATGTCGGTCCGTTCCAGCAGCACCACGTCGGCCCCCTGTTTTTTTGCGCTGACAGCAGCGGCGCATCCGGCCCATCCACCGCCGATAACAATCACCTTCATAGTCGGGTCTCCAGTTGGATTGATTTTTCCATTATTAATTAAATCCTGATTTTGTTGTCAACACATTTATTTGACCCGGGTTGATCAGACGGGATAATATATATAAAATATTCATAAAAAACAATGAGTTAAAAATATAATTATGCCGGGTTGTGCCAAAACGTCCCCAGGGGGTTTTTTAATTAAATTTTTGATTTTTATCGTTTACATTTCACTGTTTTTGGATAATATACAGCAGATACCGTCAGGAGAGACACCTTGGCCCGGACAGATAAAAACATTAAATCACATACGGATCACACCCGGATGGCCCATGAAGGTATCCGCCGGCTGCTGTTTGAAAACAGAATCGTCCCCGGCCAGAAACTGTCCTACCGGATGATTGCCGACAGCCTGGGAATGAGCCTGACACCGGTGGTCCAGGCCCTCAAGATCCTCGAATTCCAGGGACTTGTCAAACACATCCCCAACAAGGGATATTACGCTGAACCGTTGAGCCTCCAGGAAATCAAGGAGATTTACGAACTGCGGGAAGTGGTGGAAATTTCCCTGCTGCCAAAGGTGATCGAAAACCTGGACGCCGACGGCATCGGCAGGTTGCGAAATTTTTTAAAAACCGATCATGGCAGTGACATGGACCTGAAAACCCGACTGATCCTGGACCGGGACTTTCATACCCTGCTGGCATCCATTTCAAGACAAAAGGTGCAGATGCACATATTGCAGAACCTGTTTGATCTGCTCTACCTCAAATACCGGGCCAGCCTGAGTTTTGTAGCTTCAGAAATGATTGTGGGATCCCAGCACCGGATGATATTTGACGCCCTGGTCACCCGGGATCTTGATCAGGCAACCGCTGCCATGCGGCAGCATTTCACCACGATCAAGGCCAGGGCATTGTCCACCCTGTCACAGATTCTGGCTGGAAAAAATGTCAATCCGCTGTGAACTTCCGGGTTCAAACAAACCTGAACCCACCGGCCTGCCCGGGAATCAGCTCAACCCCATTGTTTTTTTAGCCGGCATCTTTTTTTTCAACATGCTTTCCCGGCTGGGTATGGCACCCCTGCTGCCTGATATTAAAACCGATCTGGGCATGACCCACAGCCAGGCCGGCGGGCTTTTTTTTCTGATCTCTTCCGGGTATTGCGCCAGCCTGTTCGGCGCTATTTTCCTGACCCCGCTGTTCACCCACCGGCGCCTGATTGTGGCTTCAGCCCTGGCCGTGGGAGCCAGCCTGCTGTTTGCTGCGTCCAGCCAGGGTATGTTCATGCTCCAGGTGAGTATGGTCTGCCTGGGTCTGGCCGGAGGCTTTTATCTGCCCTCCGGGATTGCCAGTCTCACCGGCCTGGTGGACCGCCGGCACTGGGGAAAAGTGCTGGGGTTTCACCAGCTGGCCCCGAACCTGGCCTATATCATTGCCCCCCTGGCCGTGTCTGTGTTTGCGGCATGGCACCATTCCTGGCGAATGGTGCTGATGACTTACGGCACGGCATCTTTGGTACTGGCTGTCAGCTATGCCTTAAGGGGCAAAGGAATTTTGGAAAGAACGGATCACCCCCGGCTGACCGCCATCACAACCCTGATCCGCGACCCGGCGATTCTGGTGATCACGGTGCTTTTCATTCTGGGAATGGGATTGAACCAGGGGATGTTTGCCATTATGCCCCTTTATCTGGTGTTCGACCGGGGCATTGAACCGGGACTGGGCAATGCCATGCTGGCGGTGTCACGGATTCTTGCGTTCGGCCTGCCGCTGGCCGGGGGATGGCTGGCGGACCGGTTCGGGGTAAGGCGGGTCATTCTGGCGGCCCTGTTCTGCAGTGCCCTGGGAACCGTTTTTATCGGATGGCTGCCCGGCCCCTGGATCTGGGCCGCACTGATACTCCAGGCAGGGGCCAGCGTCTGTATCTTCCCCCTGTGTTTTGCCGTCTTGTCCATTGTCACCGCACCTGAGACCCGGCCGGTGGCGGTGTCCATCGTGGTTCCCATGGCCCATTTTCTGGGATCCGGCCTGGTTCCTTTCGGTATCGGGATCCTGGCGGAAACCGGCCGGTTTGACTGGGGCTTTTCAGGACTAGCCGGGCTCACCCTGTTGAGCCTGCCCTTGATCGGCCTGTTGAAAAAATAACCGCCGGCCCATGGCATACGCCTGCAAAATAAAGTGACCCTGGAACCCGATCAGGTGTTTGAAAAGAAAAATTCAATCCTTTTTCTGCTTTTCACCAGATCATCGGTATCAGCGGAAAACACCTCAAGGGTAATGGTGTCATCATATCCGGCATGTTTGAGGGCGGATATTACTTTACTGAAATCAATACGGCCCTTTCCCACCGCCAGGTGGTCATCTTTTTTCCCAAAATTGTCACTGACATGAACATGGCCGATACGCCCGGCAAACCGGTCCACGAACGCAGTCAGTTTTGTCTGCCCGGGATCGCCGATATGGGCATGTCCGGCATCCAGGGTCATTTTCAATTCGGAAAACTCGGTGAAAACCGGGACAAACTCCTCCGGCTCATAAAAGACATGGTACCCGGGGAACATGTTTTCTAAACACAGCACCAGGTTCAGGCCCCGGGCGTGTTCAACAATGGCGGCCAGACTGTCCCGGGCATATTTTTTTGCCGTTTCCATGGCAAACACCCCCATGCCGGTGATATAGCCCGGATGGAGCACGGTTTTCAGCGCACCGATCCCGGCGGCGGCATCCAGGGAATGCCGCATTTCATCCAGTGAAGCCTTTCGGATAGAAGGGGATAGATCCGGTGTGTACACAAAGCACGGCAGGTGACAGATCACCGGCAGGCCGGCCTCGGACAGGGTACCGACAATCTGCGTTTGCATGTCTCGTACCCTGGCCCAGTGACCCTCCGGCGGGTCCATGGACAGTTCGAAAAAATCAAACCCCAGGCCTGCCACTTTGTTGATCTCATCACACACCGGTCTGACTGGAAAACTGGCGGCCCCGTATTTCATGAAACCTCCGTCGATCTCTATCTGTCGTTAATTGGAAAATTTTTTCAAAAACCGGCCCACTTCCTTTTCCATGCTCTGTTTCAACTGGTCCACGGCCTCGGGAGAAGCGCCGGTGAAAATTCTTGTAATCACCTCTCTGATATCGGGCGTGATGGACGGATCCGCCAGCGGACCTTTGACATAAATGGGGACCGTGACCCCTGCAAGTTCAGCCAGTTCGCTGCCGGCCTGACCTTTAGATGTTTCCACCACTGTAACCATTGCCTTGTAGTCAATGCTTTCCCTGACGATATCCGCCACGATCCCGGTGCCCGACACCCGCAGGGCCGGAGATTTTCCGGAAAGATCGTCCAGGGAAATCACGCCGTTTTTCACCACAGGATTGCCGGTGAGTTCCGTGAAATCGGTTTCTTCCTGCTCCGACACCGTGAAGGTCCGGGTGTCCCGAACAGATTTGAGGCCTCTGAGAAATTTTCCCACGTTGAACCCCTTTACAGCCCCGTTTTTAAAGGAAAAAGACATGGCGCCGTTCAGGTGCCGCTTCAGGGCATCCACATCCAGACCGCTGGTTGTCAGGGACGCCGTCACATCCCCGGTTCCCCGTATCCGGGCATTCTGGGTCATGTCTGTGAGCAATGGCTCCACCTGCACCCCTTTGAGAGAGGTATCTATTGCCAGTATAGGGATTTCTCCGGTGGCATCCAGCACCACTTTCCCGTCATAGGTTCCCTGGTACAGATTGGCGGACAACGGGGCTTTGGTCAGAATCCCGTCTCTGGCCGTCACTTTCACCCGTACCTGGGACAGCGCCGCGCCGGAAACAATCAGCTCTTCAATGGCCAGGGCCGCATCGAGTTTCAGGGCCCGGAGCGTTGCCACCGGGATCTGGGCTGCGGCCCCGGCCGCTGCCGTTTCCGGGGTCACCGGCCGGGCTGCCTGTTTTTTGCCGGCAGCCCCTTTGTCTGCCGGGGGCAGATACCGGTCCGCATTGATCCGGTCAACGGCCAGGTCAAAGGCGATATCCGGATCTGAAAATTCCTGTATGGCCAGGTTCCCTGTCATCTGGGTATCATCCAGGACCACTGCCAGGTGGGTGAGACGGATATCGGTGGTAGATCCGGAAAAATCAGTTTTCAGTCCCACCGTCTCAAACACCCGGGCATCCGCTGTTTCCGGCAGGGGTTGATTCAGTTTTTTCATCAGGTCCCGCAGGTTGAACCTGGCGAAAGACAGGGTACCGCCGTATTCCGGCGATGTGCGGATCTGTCTGGCGGTCAGGCGGCCCGATAGATCCAGACCCAGACCCTTGAGGGAAAACGCCGCCAGGTCCAGAACCTGCTGTTCCAGCTGCAACCGGACCGGCGCATCCAGGGTCACGAAAACCGGGGAATTGGGAATCTGTTTGCCGGCAAGGCCCACCCTTACCTGCACAGGATCCATGTTCAGATCCTGATTATTGCCCTTGAACCGGGCGGTCATGGAAACCGAGTCCAGCACGACGGCCAGGTCCGGCTGATCCAGGACCGTGAGCAGCCGGGACAGGGACCTGCCTTCCAGTGCCACCCGGCCGTCCAGGTCGGCGGCTGCAGACCCCAGTTCCCGGGCCGTGACATCAGCTGTCACTTCAAACCCCAGGGCCTTGATTTCCAGATTCGGCACCATCAGCTGTCCTTTGGACATATCCACGTTCATGTCCGCATGAAACCGTTTTTCCGGGAGGCCGGCCAGTTGTTTTCCCAGTGTTGTGAGCCCGTCATCATCTCCCTGCAGCAACCCGGCCAGTTCCAGCAGCAGCGGCAGATCCGGACCATCGGCCTTGAGCCGGGTTTTGAACGCCGGCCGGTCCGATGTGATGTTTTCTCCGATCAGATCGGCATCCAGGGTCATTCCCAGTGCCTGGAGAGAAAGTCGGGGAAGATCCGCCCGGCCGGTCTTGAAATCCACATCAAACCGGGTGTCCACGTGAAAGGCTTTTTTTTCCACCCGGGCCAGCCGGGTTCCCACCTCAGCCAGCCGGGACTGTTTTCCAACCATCTGACCCGCCACCCGGACAAGGGTGGGCAGATCCGGACCCCTGGCCGTGAGATTTCCTTTCACCGCAGGCAGATTCGTTTGAATCCCCGCCCCCTGTATTTCTCCGGTAATCGCGGCTCCCAGCAGATTTGCCTCAAACTGCGGCACAGACACCGTACCTTGGGCCATGTCCGCCAACAAGGTTGTCTTCAGGTCAAAGGTCCGGTCCGGCAACCCTGCCAGCTGGGCTGACAGGGGACCGCCCTCAAACACCTTGAACAGCAGGGCCAGATCTTTTCCGGCAATATCCAGATTCATGTCCACCCGGGGCAGACCAGATCCCACGTTTGCCAGGGAAACCGCGCCTGCCGCAGTGCTGCCCAGACCCGCGGCCTGCAGGTCTGTGATGGACACCGTATCTTTCACAAGATCCACTGCCACCATACTGGTGAGGCTCAGGTCTGCCGGGGTTTGCCCCAAAGGTCCCCCGGCAAGCCGGGCCTGGACCGACAGGGGGTTTATCTGATACTGACCGGTGTTGAAATCATAGAAAATTTTTCCATCCACGCGTGCATTTCCTGAGATGTCCTGAGGGGCGGCATGGGCGTCAAAGGAAAGAACTAGATCAACCGGATCTCCCTGCACCACCCGGCCGGTGGTGATGTTCAGATCCGATATGGTGTATGTTTCACCGGCGGCCTGATCATCAAAGCTGAACGCCGCATCCTGGATATCCACCCCCCCCTGGAGCAGGGCTGCCAGATATGAGAGGTCAAACCCTTTGTCTGATGGTTTTTCAACCGGTCTGCCTAAGGGTTCATCCGTCACTGGGGTCTGAGGCGAACTTCCCAGGTCTTCCCAGTTGGACAGGCCGTTCTGGTTTGTTGCCAGATTGACACGGACCCCTTTTAAAACAATCGTATCCATTTGAATCTGTTTTCTGAGCAGCGGGAGGGTCTTGACCCGGACCATGACATGGTCTGCCTTGAACAGCGGCTCATCGTCAAACCCCGGGGCATTTGCCAGAAAAATCCCGGAAGCTTCCACCGCCAGCCAGGGAAAATAGTCGATCCTCAGATCTTCCTGAATTTCAAACGAGCGCCCCATCTGCTGGCTGATCTTGTCTGTGAGATACGCCTTATACCGGTTGGGATCCAGATTCAGGACAATGACGATGGCAACAACCCCCAAAAGAATGAACACGCCAAGGCCGGACAAGACGAACAATATGGATTTTTTCATGGAAACACCCCCTGCGTTAATTGCCTGTATCCGAAACTATACCTTACCATGGACATGATTTCAATGCAGAACAAAACGGATAAAGGACCAGTCTGTTTCCTTGACTGGTCCTTTATTCGGGTTGTCCATGTTCTAAATTTGAGTTTA
>DATHSR010000145.1:0-3613 GCA_035464035.1 Desulfotignum sp.
GGTTTACTACCCGGTGGCATCACCCCAGTTCAAACGTAGTGATGCCATAGATTCTGTCCAAGCAGGGCCGGGGGCGTTACCATTCCTTCATACCGCAGATCCCGGAACGAAAGCGCGAATCCGCCCCGGTTGAGTTTGACAGAATCGAAATCATCGGGCGGTTTCATTTTTCACCTCATATGTGTGATTGAATCTGCCGGATATGGGGGCTGGAAGATAGATACTACGGCACAACACCGGGTTTTGTCAAGAAAAGGCGGATTTGGGGTTGACAGCGGTGAATGAATGTGTAATCGTTAAAAGCCGATTAACGATTAATGGATTTTCACCATGGAAACCGAACAGGCTGCAAAAATTTTCAAAGCCCTGGGCCATCCCACCCGGATCAGAATCGTCCGGCATCTGATTGCGATCGACACCTGCATCTGCGGAGAAATCGTGGACATTTTCCCCTATTCCCAGTCCACCATCAGCCAGCATCTGAAGATACTCAAGGAATCGGGCATTGTGTGCGGAGAGGTGGAAGGGCCTAAGACCTATTTTTGTGTGGACAAAGCGGTGTTGAATCAATTCAAGCAGTTTGTCAATACCCTGTAGAGAAATACGGAAATCATCATGGAAACAGTACCAATAGACAACAACCCAGAAAATCAGGGCAGCGGTTCTTTTCAAAAGAAAGGCCCCGGTCTGTCCACCCGCAACGTGCAGCTCATGCCGGCCATGAACATGCCCGGTTTGTCGTGTGCGCCGGAAGATACCCGTCTTTTGGCCGCATATGAAAAACCCGGATATGATCTGTGCGGGTATGTGGATCATTTCGTGGAAACCGATGCCGGACCGGTGCCCGTTATCCGGCCGGATCTGGATAAAAGGGATCGGCTGTCCACCATCGCGGTCCGCTGCGGCATCCGGCGGCACCGGTATCTGGTGAGCCCCGGGCTTTACGGAATCGGATCACCGGATAAAAATTCAGAGGTGCTGGTGACGGCCAATTTCAAGCTGACTTTTGATCATTTAAGATCTGCGGTTGGAGGTGTCAGTGCCTGGATCCTGGTGCTGGACACCAAAGGGGTGAATGTCTGGTGCGCGGCGGGAAAAGGAACTTTTTCCACCCGGGAACTGGTAAAAAGAATCAAGGAAGATTCCCTTGAAAAGGTGGTGACCCATAAACGGGTGGTCGTTCCCCAGCTGGGGGCCACCGGGGTGTCGGCCAGGCAGGTGAAGGAGCAGTCCGGTTTCCGGGTGGTTTACGGCCCGGTGCGGGCCAAGGATATCCCGGCGTTTCTGAAAAATGGCAGAAAAGCGGACCGATCCATGCGCCAGGTCACGTTTTCCCTGTCTGAGCGGTTTTTGCTGACCCCGGTGGAGTTGAATATGGCGTTGAAACAGGCCGGCATTGCAGCCCTGGTGCTGCTGGTTCTTTCCGGTATCGGTCCGGGGGTGTTTTCTTTTCACAGGGTCTGGGAAAAAGGTCTGGTGGCCCTGGCCGCCCTGGCTATGGGACTGATTTCCGGCGCGGTTCTGACCCCGGTGCTGCTGCCGTTTATTCCGTCAAGAAAATTTGCCTTCAAAGGCATTCTCATGGGAAGTGTGTGCATCCTGTTGCTGCTCCCGGTCATTTTTTCCGGGATCGGCAGCATGGCCGGTGCGGCATCCCTGTGTCTCTTCAGTGTGATGGTGAGCTCCCACCTGGCCATGAATTTCACCGGCGCCACCCCCTTCACCTCCCCTTCCGGGGTGGAAAAAGAGATGAAACAATACCTTCCCGTTCAGGTGACCGGGGTTCTGTTGGCTGCCGGGCTTTGGATTTACAGCGCATTCTGATCGGGCGGGACTGCCAAGAAACAAGGAGATAGAAATGAAGGATTTCAGATATCTGGAGGATGTGGCCACCCTGGTGCTGGATGTACAAAAATGCATCGGTTGCGGCCTGTGCACCGAGGTGTGTCCCCATGCCGTGTTTGAGATGGATCAGAACAAGGCCCGGATCGTTGATTTCAACGCCTGCATGGAATGCGGGGCCTGCGTCACCAACTGTCCAGTGGGTGCCGTATCTGTCAATCCCGGGGTGGGGTGAGCCACCTATATTATCCAGGTCTGGATAAAAGGCAAGGAAAACGCCTCCTGCGGGGACGGCTGCTGCTGATCCTGAAAAAACTTGACAAGGCTGAAAATTTGTGGAAAATTTTATTAGTCGAAACTAACAAAATAAGAGCAGCAAAAATCGTTTCAGCAAAAGGAATTCCCCATGTTTGAAAAAATCATTATCGGCATCATCGTTGCCGGTGCCGTGTATTACCTGTATCGCCGTTTCAGGGCCACAACTTCAACTGACGGCGCATCCTGCAGCTGCGGCTGCGACAGCTGCGGGACAGATCCGATCGAGTGCAGATCAAACGGATCAGGCCAGGAGAAAAAATAAGACCGGAAAACAGAAGGGTGTCAAGGCGGATGACACCAGGTTCGAGGTGTAGGATACAATATAATTCCCAGCATTGACAATCACTTATTAGAACCTATAGTAAAGTCATAAATTTTAACCCCAAAGGAGATGCTTGCCATGAAAATTCTGATCGTGTTTTATTCCACGTATGGTCATGTATATGAAATGGCCAAAGCGGTTGCCGAAGGTGCAAAACAGATTCCCGGTGCCCAGGTGGACATCCGTCAGGTTCCGGAAACCCTGTCTGACGAAATACTTGAAAAAATGGGGGCCACCGGGCCAAAAAAATCTTTTTCCCATGTGCCGGTGTGCACGGTGGATGAGCTGGTCACGGCCGATGCGGTGATATTCGGGACCCCGACACGATTTGGGAACATGTGCGGACAGATGCGGCAATTTCTGGATGCCACCGGCCAGTTGTGGGCCAACGGCTCGCTGATCGGCAAGGTGGGAAGTGTTTTTACAAGTTCAGCCACCCAGCACGGGGGTCAGGAATCCACCATCCTCTCTTTTCATATCACCCTGCTGCATCACGGATTTGTGGTGGTGGGCCTGCCCTATTCGTTCCAGGGCCAGATGCGTATCGATGAGATCACCGGCGGTTCTCCTTACGGGGCCTCAACCATTGCCGGGGGAGACGGCGCCCGTATGCCCTCTGAAAATGAACTGTCAGGTGCCCGTTTCCAGGGAAAACATGTGGCGGAAATTACCGCCAAGCTGGCCGGTTGATCTGACACGTCAGAACGCGTGGATATCAGAAAATAACAGAACCTGAACATGATCCGGCAGGTCATCGGCCGCCACACAGGTCACAGAGTCCTGACAGAAACACGTCATGGCTTTGAAGTACGAATCCGTCCGGCAAAAGATGATCTTCTTTTAATGCGCACCCGGGCAGATCCAACCCACGGTTGCAGCCATTGCAGTGAAAATGGTGGTGGTGGGATTTTTGCGCCCGTTCATAACAGTTGCCCAGGGTCGGGTGGTTGCCCTGCCTGAGCCACCCGGCTGCAATGAGCTGCTTGAGGTTGCGGTAAACCGTCGCCTGGTTCAAGGAAGGGACGATGCGGCTGCCGTAATCCAGTATTTCCTGAATGGCCAAAAACCGGCAGGTATTGGTGAAAAATTTTTTCAGTAACATTAAGCAGGGCGGTTTTGAAGGAGAATCAA
>DATHSR010000146.1:0-2613 GCA_035464035.1 Desulfotignum sp.
CTCGTTTGTGTATGCCATCCTTCCCTTTTACGGCGAAAAAGGTCATCCCGGCAGCGGGATTGCCGCTGCCCTGGCAAGGGAGATGTCCACAGCCCTCGAGAAACAAGCCGATATCATCACGCTGAACCGGGAGATCTTTGACCGGTACCGCCGGTATGCCAAGGCCTTCGAACCCGAAGTATATGACTCGGACATGGCCGGATCCCTAGTGGTGACCCCCACCTGCGACCGCATCCGTAACATCAATTTTGCCAACCGGAAATGGCCCCTGGTAAAAAGTGAAATCATCACCGAGGTCCTGGATGAAGTGGCCACAGGTCACTGGCTGGAACGCTGCACCCGTGCCCATCGGGTGATCATCGACGCGGTGTTGAAAACCATGCACAAAGAAAAAAAGGCTGTGCTGGAAAGAACGGCGGAACCCGGCACTGTGACCTTTGCCTGGCGCCGCCAGGCATAAAAATGTTCTTCTTGACATTTTTTGTGAATCTCCATAGGTAAAGGGGGTTTCCAAAAAATAAGGTGTGCCGCAACCGGTCTGTTGCCCGGATTTCCGGCACAGGTGTGCCACAACTATCAAACTTGTAAGGAGAAATTGCATGAAACGGTTATTGGTAATACTTCTGGCATCATTGCTCATGCTGCCGGCAGGCGCCCTGGCTTCCCAGACCGATACCCTGATCTGGGGCCGCGGCGGTGATTCAGTGAACCTGGACCTGGCCCAGGCAACGGACGGGGAATCCATCAAGGCAGGCATCCAGGTACTGGAAAACCTGGTGATGTTCGGCACGGACAGCATGGATGTGGAACCGCAGCTGGCCGAATCCTGGTCGATTTCAGAAGACGGTCTCACCTGGACCTTCAACCTGCGCAAGGGGGTGACCTTCCACGATGGTGAACCGTTCAACGCCCAGGCGGTTTATGATTCCTTCGCCCGGATCATCGATGAAACCCACCCCCTGCACGGATACGGCACCTGGCGGTACCTGAGCCTGTCCCTGAAACCGGTCAC
The DNA here is from genome assembly GCA_035464035.1 of Desulfotignum sp. Classification (GTDB taxonomy): domain Bacteria; phylum Desulfobacterota; class Desulfobacteria; order Desulfobacterales; family Desulfobacteraceae; genus Desulfotignum. Next base: position 1,013 of record DATHSR010000146.1, read on the forward strand.
GGCCTTCCATGAGGTGGACGACTTCACCGTCGAGCTGGTCACGGAAAAGCCTTTTGCCCCGCTTCTCAACAACCTGGCCCTGTGGCTGTGCCCCATCCTGTCCCCCAAGGCCATGCACGAGCACAAGGATCAGATCGGCCAGAATCCAGTGGGCACAGGCCCCTATAAATTCGTCAAATGGGTGAAGGATGACCAGATCGTGCTCGAGCGCAATGATGACTACTGGGGAGAAAAGGCCAAGATCAGACAGATTGTCCTCAAATCCATCCCTGAACCCTCCGCCCGGCTCATGGCCCTGCAGTCCGGGGCCGTGGACATTGCCGACGACCTGGACCCGGACAGTATCCAGCTGGTGAAAAAAGACCCCAATCTGGATCTGATCGAACGGCCCAGCGTGAATGTGGGATACCTGGCCCTGAATACGGAAAAGCCCTATCTGAAAGACCCTGCCGTACGCATCGGCCTAAGCCATGCCATTGACAAAGACACCATCATCCAGGCCATTTTCCAGGGCATGGCCATCCCGGCCAAAAACCCGTTCGCCCCCTCCATATGGGGGTACAACGATGCCATAGAACCTTACGAATATGATCCTGTCAAGGCGAAACAGATTCTCACGGAAGCTGGATTTGATTTCACCCGGGAACTGGAGCTGTGGGCCATGCCGGTGAGCCGGGCCTATATGCCGGACCCGGTAAAAACCGCGGAACTGATCCAGGCCTACCTGGCTGCCGCCGGGGTGAAAGCCAAAATCGTCCGCATGGACTGGGGGGTCTACCTTGACAAGACCTCCAATGGTGAACATGACATGTGCATGCTGGGATGGCTGGGGGGCAATGCAGATCCGGACAACTTCCTGTACGGTCTTTTGTCTGCGGATACCGCCCAGACACCGGGCGCTTCCAACGTGGCGTTGTGGAAAAATGCCGAATTCACCGAACTGTGCAAACAGGCCCAGGTGATCTTTGACAAGCAGGAACGGATCGACCGGTACCTGAAAGCCCAGGAGATTGCACACAAGGAAGCCCCCTGGATTCCTCTGGCCCACACCACCATCGTCCGCTGTTTCAACAAGCGGCTGGATAACGTGCCGCTCCGGCCCAACGGGCTCAACAGCTTCCAGATGGTCACCAAGAACTGAACCCTGCAGGGGCCATGACACTGGGATACATATCCAGGCGGCTCTTTCATCTGGGTCTGATCATGTTCGGGGTCTCCGTGGTGGTCTTCCTGATGCTCAGGATGATTCCCGGGGACCCTGCCCAGCTTTTGCTGGGTGAATTTGCCAGCCCCGGGGAACTGGACCGACTGCGGGAACAGCTGGGACTCAACCAGTCTTTGTTCACCCAGTTCTGGGTATACCTGAGCCACATCGTCCAGGGGGACCTGGGCCACTCCATCCGCACCAACGCACCGGTGGCCAAGGAGATCTGGGTCCGCCTCATCGCCACACTGGAACTCTCCCTGGCAGCCATGTGCATCGCCACCGTCTCGGGTATTGCCGCAGGGGTCCTGTCTGCGGTGAAACAGTATTCCCTCTGGGATTACGGTGCCATGTTCATGGCCCTGGTGGGGGTGTCCATGCCCATCTTCTGGCTGGG
>DATHSR010000147.1:0-3295 GCA_035464035.1 Desulfotignum sp.
GGCCAGACCGTGGGCATGCTGCTCATGCCCCCTCCGGGCCTGGCTGAAAAAACCATTGCCTATTCCCCCAAAGCGGTCATCCAGGGGGCGCTCGATATCTCCGGCAGGGAAAAAATACCGGTGGATCCGGACCAGATCAAAAAAACCGCGGACCGGATGATCCGCAACCACGGGGTGACCGCCTTTGCCGTGTCCGGTTATGCCGGCGCCGTCAACCCGGCCCATGAACTGGCGGTCAAAAAAATTTTACAGGATCACACCCGCCTGTTTGTGAGCTGCGGCCATGAACTGTCCGACACCCTCAACTTTGAAACCCGGGCCGTCACCGCCATGCTCAACGCGCGGATCATTCCCCGGCTCAAAAACCTGCTTTCAGACCTGGAACAGGTCTTAGGCCGGTTCGATATCCAGGCCCCCATCGTGGTGGTCAAGGGAGACGGTACCCTCATGGATGCGGCCATGGCCAAAAAACGGCCCGTGGAAACCATTCTCTCCGGCCCGGCCGCTTCCGTGGCCGGGGCCCGGCACCTCACCGGCAGAACCGATGCCCTGGTGGTGGACATGGGCGGCACCACCACGGATACCGCACGCCTGAAAGATAACCTGGTGCGCCTCAATGAAAAAGGCTCCATGGTGGGAGGACGCCGCACCCATGTCCAGGCCCTGGACATCCGCACCACCGGCCTGGGCGGTGACAGCCTCATCGCTTTCGAAAAAGGGGAATTTTCCATCGGCCCCGGCCGGGTGGCTCCCATGGCCTGGCTGGGAAAAAACCGGCCCGGCACGCAGGCGGCCCTGGACTTTCTCAAACACCATCTCAACCGGTTCACCACATCCACGCACAAAATGCAGCTCATCACCGCAACCGGATCCACAACCCTGTCTCATCTGAAACCCCTGGAAGAACAGGTGCTGGACCTGGTGACCCAGCGGCCCCATGCCATTGAGGAACTGGTGATCAAAACCGGGGTTCTCACCGATGCCGGCCTGCCTTTGGCGCGGCTGGAGCAGGCATTCGCCATCCAGCGGTGCGGCCTGACCCTTACCGACCTGCTCCATGTCCAGGGAAAATTCACGCTCTGGGACACGGATGCCGCCTCGGTTTACTGCGGGCTCATGGCCAGACTGGCCGGGATATCGAAGACCGACATGGTTTGCCTGCTCATGGAAAAAGGGACCCGGTGTTTGAGCCTGGAGCTGCTCAAGCGGCAGCTGGCCGATGATATCGACCCGGAAGGCATGGAATCCTGTCCCGTCTGCCAGGCCCTGATCAACAATCTCATGGCCGGGGGCAGCCCTGATTTTCAGGTACGGATCCTTCTGAAACAGCCGGTGATCGGCATCGGAGCGCCCATCGGGTTTTTTCTGCCCGATGCGGCCCGGGCCCTGGGCGCGGAAACCATTCTGCCCCCCGATGCGGATGTGGCCAATGCCATCGGCGCCATCACCTCGGATGTCATGGTCCACCGGCAGATCCGCATCACCCCGGGCCGGCAGGGCGGCTTTGTGGTGGAAGGCGTTGCCGGCACCCGGCAGTTCACGGACTTTGACGCTGCAGACGCCTTTGCAAAAGACCTTCTGGTACAAAAGGTCCGGGATCTGGGACTGGCTGCCGGCACCTCCTGCCGGACCGTGACCCTGTCTGTCAAGGACAAGATTCCGAAAACCGCGTCCGGCGATCCCCTTTTCATGGAGCGGGTTATCCAGGCCACCCTCACCGGCCGGCCGGACCGGGTCATCAGAAAAACGGTGGCCGCATGACACCGGCTTTCCGTAAAAACCCGTCCGGCTACAACAAAATCATCACCGCCGCCTGTTTCAGCATCCAGGCGGTGGGAGTGGGTACCTATATTTCCTACGGGGTGTTTTTCAATCCGTTGATGGAGGCGTTTGACTGGCCCCGGGCCGCCATTTCCGGGGCATCTTCGGCCGCCTTTTTCATCACCGGCCTGTTTGCCATGCTGGTGGGCCGTCTCAACGACCGGTTCGGCCCCAGGATTCTCATGAGCATTGCCGCGGTTTTTCTGGGCCTTGGGTTCAGCCTCATGTCCCAGGTCAGCACCCTGTTCCAGCTCTATCTGGTGTTCGGTCTGGTGTTCGGCATCGGGTTGTCTGCCATCGATGTCATCGCCCTGACCACCATTGCCCGGTGGTTTGCCCTGAACCGGGGAAAAATGACCGGACTGGTCAAGGTGGGCACCGGAGCCGGCCAGTTCACCATCCCCATCCTGGCCAGCTTTCTCATCGCCTGGATCGGGTTTCAGAACGCATTCATCATCATGGGAATCACCGCCTTTGCCCTGCTCATGGCCATTGCCCAGTTCCTCTACCGGGATCCCGATATTTACCATGCCGCCAAAGCCGGGCTCACCGGTCCTGCCGACACGGTGTCAGACACCGGGGTCCAGCCGGTTCAGACCGCAGGCATTGACTTTTCCATGGCTCTGAAATCAAAAAAACTGTGGCTGCTGTCCCTGTCCTATATGCTGACAACCTTCTGCCTGATGAGCATCATGATCCACATTGTGCCCCACGGCCGGGACATGGGCATCCCGCCCCACCAGGCCGCCGGGGTCCTGGCCACCATCGGGGCCATTTCCATGGCCGGGCGGTTCGCCAGCGGCCTGCTCATCGACCGGACCGGCAGCAAGCGGATCATGATCCTCAGCTTTGTGCTGCTTTTGTCCGCACTTTTCTGGCTGACCCGGGCCGATGCCCTGTGGGAACTATACGCCTTTGCCATGGTCTACGGCATCGCCCACGGCGGATTTTTTACCGCTGTCTCTCCCATTGTGGCGGAACTGTTCGGCATCCGGGCCCACGGCAGCCTGTTTGGCGTGGTGGTGTTCTTCGGCACCACCGGCGGCGCACTGGGCCCTTTTGTCACCGGGTTTCTGTTTGACCGTTTCCAGAACTATGCCGCCGCGTTCTGGGTGCTGATCCTGATCGCCGCCATCGCCGCCGGCCTGATGCTGTGTCTCAGGGTCAAAAATTGACTGTTATCCACGCTTTTTACAAAATGATATTGAGGATCAGGCGCAACGGTTCGGCCGCGCCCCATAGCAGCTGATCCCCCACGGAGAACGCAGTCAGATATTGACCGCCCAGGATCATCTTGCGGATCCGGCCCACCGGTACGGTCAGGGTGCCGGTGACCGCCGCCGGGGTCAGGTCGGTGACGGTCTGATCTTTGGTGTTGGGAATCACTTTGACCCAGTCGTTGTTGGATGCCAGCATGGCTTCGAGATCGGCCAGGGGCACATCTTTTTTCAGCTTGATGGTGAATGCCTGGCTG
>DATHSR010000148.1:0-3113 GCA_035464035.1 Desulfotignum sp.
TTAGATACATTACAGCTACATGTCAAGATTTATTTACATATTTCCGCCGGACACCCGGGCCGGTCGCCTCCTCTGACTATTTTCCTGAAACCGGTTCCGGCAGTTTCCGACCCGAACTTGTTTCCAGGCAGAAAATGATTAGATTGTTCATTAAAGGGTTAGCATACCATACCAACACCAGAAAAAAGGAGCGTCATGAAGCCCGATATCGTTGTCACACTGATGATCATCTCCATGGTTCTCGCCATGGTTGTGTTTGTCGTTGCCGCTGCATCGGAATCTGCAGATCAGCACACCGGCAGACTGGAAATCGCCACTTTTGCCGGGGGCTGCTTCTGGTGTACGGAAGCGGATTTTGAATCCGTGGCCGGTGTGAAAAAGGTCATATCCGGATACACCGGGGGACATGACCCGGCTCCGGACTATACCACGGTGTCTTCGGGCACCACCGGCCATGCTGAAGCGGTCCAGATCTATTTTGATCCGGATGTGGTGTCCTACGACACCCTGCTGACCATTTTCTGGCGGCACATCGATCCCACCGACGACAAAGGACAGTTTGTGGACAGGGGATCCCAGTACCGGCCTGAAATCTTTTATCACAGTGAAGCGCAGAAAAACCAGGCCCTGGCTTCCAGAAAAGCTCTGGCCGAATCCCGTGTGTTTGACAAGCCCATCGTGACCCCCATCACCCGGTTTGAAAATTTTTTCCCGGCCGAAGACTATCACCAGGATTATTTCAAACGGAACACGGCCCGGTACAAATATTACCGGTGGGGTTCCGGCCGGGACCGGTTTCTGTCCGGCATATGGAAGGACCGGCCCATGGAATCCATGCCTGCGGATGCACCGTCCCTGGAAAAGGAGCTCCATACGCCTGGCCCGTCCCGGTGGTCAAAACCCGATGACAACACCATCAGACAGATGCTGACCCCGCTCCAGTACAAGGTCACCCAGGAAGACGGCACCGAGCCCCCCTTCCAGAACGCCTACTGGGACAATAAGGAACCGGGCATTTACGTGGACATTGTTTCCGGTGAACCTTTGTTCAGCTCCACGGATAAATTTGATTCCGGCACGGGCTGGCCCAGCTTCACAAAACCCCTGGCAACGGATCATGTGATTGAAAAAACAGACAAGTCATTTTTAATGACCCGCACCGAGGTGAGAAGCAGGGATGGGGATTCCCATCTGGGTCATGTGTTTGACGATGGTCCCGCCCCCACGGGCCGGCGGTACTGCATCAATTCGGCGGCCCTGCGCTTCATCCCGGCAGCGGAACTGGAAGACCAGGGATACGGCCGGTATCAATTCCTTTTTTAAAAGAGAGGCCGGGCAGGCAGCCGGTTCACCGCATCTGTGTGAAGGTTCACCATAGGCAGTGTTGCATGGTCACGTCTTATGGCATCAGCATTTAACTGTCAGTTGATCTGCCGGTGAGTTTTGTCACCCCATTTATCCCGATGTCCCGGATTGATGTTGACTTTCAGACACTGCCCATTTAAATTATACTTGCATGTGTCCTGTCAGCATTTTTTTCCAAGGAGACCAGATATGACAAATCCTGCATTTGCATCCCCTTGCGGGCTTTACTGCGGTGTCTGCGCCATCCGTATCGCCCACCAGGAGCAGAATGAAAAATTCAAGGAGCGCCTGGTTTCCCTGTATAAAGGAGAAATATCCGGCAAAGGCACCCTGCCCAACTGTGAAAACCTGACCACCAAAGATATCTATTGCGACGGCTGCCTGTCCGACAACCGGTTCATGCACTGCCAGCAGTGCGATATCCGGGAGTGTGCCCTGGCCAGGGGCATTTCCGGATGCCATCATTGCGATGACTTTCCCTGCCGGTTCATCGATGAATTTCCCATGGCTGTGGGGAAAAAAGTGATGTTGCGGTGTACGCCGCTCAGACGGGAAATCGGCACCCGGCAATGGATGCAGGACGAAGAAGACCGGTATTTCTGCCCGGAATGCGGCCACAAAGTCTTCCGGGGGGTGGTGCGCTGTAACCGGTGCAAGGCCGGCCTGAGCCTGGATTGAGATGAAAATTCTTCACATCATCAGCCAGGCACCTGATTTTACGGGCAGCGGCAAATTTATCCAGCAGATCCTTCTCCAGGGCCGCAAAAAAGGGCATGACAACTTTCTGGTGGCCGGGATCCAGAAGGAGTTCATGCTGCCCCAAGGGCTGATCGACGACGGTCATTGCGCCTTTGTTCAATTTGACGGCAGAGACCTGAATTTTCCCATTCCCGGCATGAGTGATGTGATGCCCTATGAAAGCCGGGTGTTTTCCCGAATGGGCCAACAAGATCTGGCCGCCTACCACCAGGCGTTTGAAACAAAGATCCGGCAGGCCATGGACAGGTTCAGGCCCGACATCCTTCATACCCATCACCTGTGGATCGTGTCCGCCATTGCCCGGCGCCTGAGCCCCGGCATTCCCATGATCACCTCCTGCCACGGCACCTGCCTGCGCCAGCATGTGCTGTGCCCGGAAATCAGCGCAAAGATCACCGCGGACCTTACCCGGATCGACCATGTGATCGCCCTGAGCCGCAGCCAGAAACAGGAGATTGTCCGCACCATCGGCATGGATCCTCAATCCATTCATGTGGTGAGCGGGGGATACAATGACGCATGTTTTTTCCATGCCCCCAAGGCCTTTGACGGGGTGGTGGAACTGGTCTATGCCGGCAAGCTCAGTCATGCCAAAGGGGTGCCCTGGCTGCTCAAGAGTCTGGCGAAAATCCGGCACCTGCCCTTCCGGCTGCACCTGGCCGGAAACAGCAGTGGCCGTGAAAAGGCCAGGTGCCTGGAACTGGCGGACATTTTGAAAGAAAAAGTGATCTATCACGGGCCCTTGAGTCATGATGCGCTGGGCGACCTGTTGCGAAACGCCCATGTGTTCGTGCTGCCCTCGTTTTTTGAGGGCCTGCCCCTGGTGCTGATGGAGGCCCTGGCCTGCGGGTGCCGGCTGGTCTCCACGGCCCTGCCGGGCGTCCGGGAACTGCTGGCCGACGATGACACCCCCATGGTCACCCTGCTGGACCTGCCCCCCCTTGAAACCATCGACACCCCGTTCGAAGCGGACATGCCGGATCTGGAAG
>DATHSR010000149.1:0-2132 GCA_035464035.1 Desulfotignum sp.
ATATCATTGGCAAGTCCAAGGATCCGGGCCGGGTTCTTGGCCATTTTCCGGATCAGGTCCGCCAGGGTCAGAACCCCGTTATGCACCAGTTTCAGGGACAGGGGCAGCGCGGTTTCAAGCCCGATGATCCCGAATGCAGCCAGGTCGAACTCCAGGTCTTTTTCTTCTTTGCTGTGGGGGGCATGGTCAGAGGCGATGGCGTCGATGGTGCCGTCGGCCAGACCCTGAATCACCGCCTGCCGGTCCTTTTCCGACCGCAGGGGCGGGTTCATTTTGAAGCCGGTGTCGTATCCTTTGACATCTTCATCGGTCAGGGTGAAGTAATGGGGGGCGGTTTCACAGGTCACACGGATACCCTTCGCCTTTGCACGGCGGATGGCATCAATGGATTCGGCGCAGCTGATATGGCAGAAATGCACATGGGCCCCGGTGAGGTCGGAAAGCAGAATATCTCTGGCCACGATGACGGCTTCCGCAGCATTGGGGATTCCCCGGATTCCCCAGAACGTTGCCGACGGTCCCTCGTTCATGGCGCCCCCGTTGACCAGAGAAAGGTCTTCGGCATGGACAAACACCGGGATGGACAACCCGTTACAGTATTCCAGCGCCCGGCGCATGAGCTGGGCGTTTTCCACAGGCCGGCCGTCATCGCTCACCGCCCGGATACCCGCCAGCTGCATATCCCGGATTTCGGCAAGATTCCTGCCCGCAGATCCCTTTGAAACAGCCCCCACCGGATACACCCGGGCACCCTTTGCCGCCCTGGCCCGGTCCAGAATAAAGGCGGTCACCTGGCTGTTGTCATTGACCGGCACGGTATTGGGCATGGCGCACACGGCCGTGAATCCGCCCCGGGCTGCCGCTGCAACGCCGGTGGCAATGGTTTCCTTGTATTCATGGCCCGGTTCTCTCAGGTGAACATGGATATCCATGAGACCCGGCACCAGAACCCGGCCTCTGGCATCAATGATCTTGATGTCTGCCTCGCCGCCGGGCGGTGCATCGGAAGGATCCAGCACCGCGGCAATGTTCGGGCCGTCGATCAGGATATTTTTTTTTCCGTCGATCAGCCCAGGGTCCAGCACCCGGGCACCTTTAATCAGAATCCGCATGTCGGCTGCCTCCTCCTGCCACCAGATAGTAAAGGGCCATGCGCAACGCTACCCCGTTGGTCACCTGTTCCAGGATCATGGAGTTGTCTGCATCCGCCACGTCACTGCTGATTTCAACTCCCCGGTTCATGGGCCCCGGATGCATGATGATCACCTCTTTTTTAGCCAGGGACACCCGGGCCCGGTTCAGGCCGAACCGGCCGGCGTATTCGCGCTCCGAGGGAAACAGGTCGTCGTTCATCCGTTCTTTTTGAATCCGGAGCATCATGATGACATCGGCATCGTCCACACACGCTTCCATGGTAGGTGCCAGGGTGCAGCCAAGAGATTCGATGCCCGCTGGAATCATGGTCTGGGGGGCACATACCGACACGGTTGCACCCATTTTTGAAAACCCGATAATGTTGGAACGGGCTACCCGGGAATGGGAGATATCCCCGATCATGGCCAGTTTCAGGCCCCGGATCCGGCCTTTGACTTCCCGGACCGTCATCATATCCAGCAGAGCCTGGGAAGGATGCGCATGGATCCCGTCACCGGCGTTGATTACCGCACAATCCACCCGCCTGGCCACCTGGTAGGCAGCCCCGGAAGAGGAATGGCGCATGACAATCACATCCGGCCGCATGGACTCCAGGTTTCTGACCGTGTCAATCAGGGTCTCTCCCTTGACCATGGAAGACCCGGCCCGGGTGATGGCCACGGAATCTGCGGACAGCCGCTTGGCAGCGATTTCAAAAGACAGCTTGGTCCGGGTGGAGGGTTCCTGGAAAAAGAGTACAATGGTTTTCCCCCGCAGGGTAGGCACTTTTTTCACCGGCCTCTGGGATATTTCCTTCATTCCCACAGCCGTGTCCAGGATCAGGGTAATCTCCTCCGGATCCAGAGAATGGATATCCAGAATATCCTTTTTTGAGAATCGCATAGATCATCCCTCACGTTAACAGATCACCGATCCGGTTCCACCTGACACCGAATCTCTCCCGGTCCCAGGACCAGTAGATCATAAAAGCCTTGCCT
>DATHSR010000150.1:0-13769 GCA_035464035.1 Desulfotignum sp.
CGGGGTTTTCACGATCCAGGCGCCGGCTTTGAGGGTGACGTCCAGGGTTTCTCCCACGGGACGGCCTTCCTGGTGCCGGCCCGTTTCCACCAGGTCTTTCATCTTCAGGGTGCTGACAAACGCCAGCAGCGCCAGCACAAAGGTCAGGTACAACGGAAACCGCATGGTCACCTCCTGGGTCAGCACGACCTGCAGCCCCAGCATGCCGGCCGCCCGTGTCATGAGGTGAGGATCATACACCGCAGCCCCGGCGGACATGGCCACCACAAATCCCACGGCCTGGTACCGCATGAGACGCTCCAGAACCTGGCCCCACTGATCAGCCAGGCCGGCCTGTTTCAGGCTGTCGTAGGCCAGGGCCTCATCCGCCCCGCTGGCGGCTGCTTCCGCCAGGCCGCTGAGGACCCGGTTCACAAGAAACACGGCAAATATCAGCCCCGGATCGATCCGGGGCATGAAACTGATAATGCCGATTTCAACGATCATCACGCCGGCGGCAAAATTGAGCAGACGCTTTCTGCCGATGATATCGGCCACCGCTCCGGACGGCACTTCCGCCAGGACAATGACCGCCGCCCACACCGCATTGAGGACGGCAAACTGGGCCACGGTCAGCCCGAAATCCAGAAACAGAATGGTGAACACCGGATAATAGAACCGGGAGTTGAAAAAAACCCGGAATGCGATAAACCACTGAATATTGGGAATTTCAAAGGGGCTGACCGGCGCGTTTGTCATCTGTGTTCCTTTCATTTCACCTGATGTTCACCCGGGGTGCTCTTTTATCACACTTTTGTTTTCACGTCATGGAACAATTGATCCCCGCCAATGATCCAGCGGTTCTGACCGGCTTTCCCGCGGTCGTTATCCATGAGCCGGTCCTGTGTGCAGCCCGGAAAAAAACGATCCACCCCTTGAGCAAACCGATCTGCTCCGGTATGATGTTCCGGACCATGACGCCGGGGTCCCTTGCAGGGATCATCTGACCCATCCGGGGGGCCAGGCAGCTTACCCCCCAAAGGAGGCGCACTGTTGAACAAAAACACCAGGCCCATTGAAGGCAAAGACCGCCGGGACAGGGAGACCCAATGAAACCCCTGCGTTTGTGTGTTGCCCTGTGCATGACCTGTATCGTATTTCTGTGTTTTGCCGGCACCGCCCCGGGCCGGGAATACACGGTACAGGGCCGCACCATGGGCACGTTTTACACGGTCAAACTGGTTTCCTCCAAACAACAGTCCATTGACCTGTGGCAGAAAAAAATCGATACCCGCCTGGCACAGGTCAATGCGGGGCTGTCCATGTATGACCCTGACAGCGATCTCTCCCGTTTCAACCGGATCGAGGCCCACCAGCCTTTCCGGCTGTCAAATGATTTTGCACGGGTCATGGACACGGCCTGGACGGTTTTCAGCCTCACCGGCGGGGCCTGGGACGGGACGGTCAAGCCACTGGTGGACCTGTGGGGATTCGGAACCCGGCAACCCACCGATACCCTGCCGGACCCCGCTGCCATCGCCGCGGCCCTGTCCGTGACTGGATTCCACCACCTGGTTCTTGAAAACAATATTCTGAGGAAGACCCGGCCGGGCATCACCCTGGACCTGGGCTCCATTGCCAAGGGATACGGGGTGGATGCCATTGCCGGGCTGCTGACCCGGTCCGGGATTGACAATTTTCTGGTGGAAATCGGCGGCGAGCTCTATGGTTCGGGTGTCAACCGCCATGGAAAACCCTGGTCTGTGGGCATCGCCCACCCGGCCCCCACGGGTACGGACGCCGGCATCTACAAGGCGGTTGCCCTGAAAAACCGGGCCATTGCCACCAGCGGCGACTACCGCAATTTCTTTGAAGTTGACGGCAGCATCTATTCCCATATCATCGATCCGAAAACAGGATTTCCCGTGGGCAATCAGGTGATCAGCGCTTCGGTCATCGCGGGCACCTGCACTTTTGCCGATGCCCTGGCCACAGGCCTGATGGTGATGGACCCCGCAGACAGTCTGGCCCTGGTGAACGGCCTGGAGGATGTGGCGTGTCTGATCATCCAAAAAACCCCCGCCGGTTTTACAGAATTTGCGTCCCGTAATTTTCACGCCTTTGTCCTGCCCTAGCGGTCGTTTTTGAACCGGCGCAGAAGCCCCTGCTCTTCCTGGTGATACTGTTTCCCCTGGAAGGTGTTCCGCTGTGCCAGGGCCTGCTGAATCAGATTGAAGGTTTCCCGGTAACGCCCGGCCCAGGCCGGGGCCCGCAGTTCACTGCCGTGGGGATCTCCCGTGATCCGTTGAATCACCATCTGTTCCGGCAGCAGCTCCAGAAAATCACACACCGTTTCCACATACGTTGACTGTGCCATGGGCCGGTAACGGCCTGACAGAAACAACCGGTCCAAAGGGGTATCTTTGATCACATACAAGAGGTGAAGCTTGATGCCGTGGATCCCGGACCGGGCCAGGTACCGGGCGGTTTGCAGCATCATGTCCCGGGTTTCTCCGGGCAGCCCCAGAATCACATGGGCGCAGATATGGATCCCCCGCCCCTGCGTCATGGTCACGGCCTTTTCAAAATCCGAAACCCGGTGCCCCCTGTTGATGACTGCCAGGGTGGCATCATGGGCAGACTGCAGACCGTATTCCAGCCACACCAGGTACCGGCCGGCATAGGATGCGATCAGGTCCAGTTTCGGTTCATCAATGCAATCGGGACGGGTACCCACGGCCATGCCCACCACCCCTTCACAGGAGAACGCCGCATCATACATCTGCCGCATGTTTTCAACCGAGGTATAGGTATTGGTATACGACTGAAAATAAGCCAGAAATTTTCTGGCCTTGTACTTTTTCATCATTGGGATCTTGCCGGCTTCGATCTGCTCCCGGATGCCCATCCCCCGGGCGAAGGCTCCGGTACCGGAACCTCTGGCGTTGCAGTAGATACACCCTTTTTCCGACAGGCTTCCGTCCCGGTTGGGACAGGTGAGCCCGGCATCCACGGCGATTTTCTGAACCCGTTCGCCGAACAGGCCGCGAAGAAAGCTGTTATAATCCGTATACCGCCTGTTTCTATCCATGCACCAGACCCTGGAGATGGCGGGGTAAGATAAAGGCAACTAAAGAACGGACATCGGACCGGCTGAAAACCCTGATTTTCTTTTCACCGGCCACGGCCATATCTGCGGGGCTTACAGGCTGATCGGTCACAAAGGCCTTGACGTTGGCCACCTGGCGGAACAGGGGTTTTCTGTCACACCCGTTGCCAAACACCTCGATCTTTTCATGGGGGCCGCTGATCCATCCTTCGATCAGCACCATATCCACTGCGGAAAAATATTGCCGGATCAGGTCATCCACCGACAGGTCCCCATCTCTTGGCAGAAACACCGCAGCCATGTCTGCGGTCATCATGGCAGCGGGCACGGCCCCGGCCTTTCTGTGGAGATACGAGTCCTTGCCCGGCCTGTCCAGTTCGTGGGAATGGGCGCTGTGCTTGATGCTGCCCACCCGGACCCCTTTTTCAACCAGTGCGTCTATTAGCTCCACCATCAGGGTTGTCTTCCCGCACCCCGGATGCCCGATAATCTGAACCGGATGTTTCATCTTTTCCTTGTCTCCCTCATCATATCCGTTGTCGGCCGGATCTTGTATTTCTTGAGTTTCTCATACAGGGTGCTGCGGCTGATACCCAGGCTGTCGGCCGCGGCTGTCTTGTTCCACCCGCACTGGTCCAGCACCTGGCAGATGGTTTCCTTTTCGCTGGCCTGGAGCACCCGGGTCTGTTTTTCCGGCACAGGTGAGGTTGTCTGAAGCAGATGGGCCGGCAGATCCCTTAAAAAAATCCGGTCGGATTTGGCCAGTGTCACAGCATATTCAATACTGTTTTCCAGTTCACGGATATTGCCGGGCCAGTCATATTCCACCAGGACACGCAGGGTTTCCGAATCAATGGCCACTGCTTTCCTGCGCTGTTCTGCGGCAAATTTTTCAAGAAAATAGTTGGCCAGCAGCGGGACGTCGTTTTTCCGCTCCCGCAGCGGCGGCAGGTTGATGGGAATGACATTCAGGCGGTAAAACAGGTCTTCCCGGAAACGGCCCTGTTTCACCTCATCGATCAGATACCGGTTGGTGGCCGCCACAATACGGATATTGACCTTGATGGAACGGGTGCCGCCGATCCGTTCGATTTTCTGGCTCTGCAACACCCGCAGCAACATGGTCTGGGCCGACATCGGGATCTCACCGATCTCATCCAGGAACACGGTACCGCCGCCGGCCTGCTCGAATTTTCCGATTTTCCGCTCCATCGCCCCGGTAAACGCGCCTTTTTCATGGCCGAACAATTCGCTCTCCAGAAGGGTGGCCGGATAGGCCGCGCAGTTGATCACCACGAACGGATGCCCGGATCTCGGGCTTTCCTCATGCAGGGCTCTGGCCACCATCTCCTTGCCGGTGCCGCTTTCACCCTGAATCAGGACCGTGGCATCGGTGGGGGCCACATCCTGGATCAGCTTGTAGATCACCTGAATTTTGGGGTCCCTGCCGACCATTCCCCGGTATCCGGAGACCTGTTCGGTCCGGGTTTTGAGGCCCTGGATCTGCCGTTCATGTTCCAGGGCTCTGAAGATCGCACCCGAAGCCTGTTTCAAAATCAGCCGTATGACATCGATTTCTGTTTTAACGCAGGCGCAGTCATCCGGGCAGGATATGAGCATGGCACCCACCACCCGCTGGAGGTGATAAAAGGGAAAAGCCGCCACCCGCAAGGTGGTTCGCATCTCATCGGGCAGGGGCAGGCGGTTTATGTCAGACCGGGTCAGGAAGATGGGAAAACCGATCCGGGTTGCAATCTCATGAAAAAATTCAAACGCATCATCGGCCAGCAGTCCCAGCTTTCCATCATTGGCCAGATACACTTTTTTCTGGTCATGTTCCAGTGTGATTATGGAGAGGTTCCGGCAGGCCACGATTTCGGTGAACGTCGACAGCAGAAAAGAACAGATCCGGGTCAGATCCGGCAGGGCCGCAATCTGACGGGATACGGAAAACGTGGTCATCATCTGGCGGTGGACCCGGTCCAGGTGCCGGTTTTTTTCCGCCAGTTTTTCATTGGACCGCTTCAACTGCAAGGTGTGGCCGGCAATGCGATCCAGCATCCCGTTGTAAGCCGCCACCAGCTGGTTCACCTCTGCCGGACCGCTCAGGTCCAGACGGCGCTCCAGGTTTTCTTCGTTCACGGTGTTGACGGTATCAGTGAGCCGCATGAGCGGATGCAGCAGACGGGTAATCAGCAGATGGCTGAAAAAGAGAAGCGCCGCCAGGATCCCTGCGGTGATCAGGGTCATTCTGATTCCCAACTGCCGGATTTTTTCCCGGTGCGGGGCTTCCGATATCCCCAGGCGCAGCACACCGGCTTTTCCTTCGAGGATCGGCCACTGAAAATCCATGAACCGTTCCCGGTTTTCCGATACCAGCTTCACCATGTTCCGGTCTCTGGTATTGACCTGGATCAGGCCTGCGGGCACTCCTCTGGGAAATGTGTGCACCAGCACCTGCTGGTCCCTGTTCAGGACAAACAGATATAACAGGGCCGGTTCACTGTGCAGCTGATCATCGAACATTTTCTGCACCGCCACCAGATCGTTGATCAGGATCTTGTCCGCCGCGTCCATGGCCAGCCGGGCCGCAATGTTCTCCGCCCTGACCTGGACCCCGGACAAAAGCGTGTCGCTGTAATTTCTGATCACAATCTGGGAGACCAGGAGCCCGGTGACCACCACCAGCAGTGAAACCGCTGAAAAAAGCCACGTGCGCAGGCTGCCGGCCTTCCGGATATCAAAAGAAAACCGCCCCATCACAAAGTGTTCAACGGATCCGGCCCATGGCACTGTACATGGCCTGGATGGGGTAGTACCATTCGGGCCGGGGAGCAACGAACCGGTCGATCATCAGGCTGTCCAGAATCTTTTTTCCCGGCTCCGAGGTGTGCATGGACAACACGGCTTCCTGAATCTGTGCCTTGAGCCGGGCATCCAGAAAAGCGGCGGCCACCAGGGGCGGGCTGCCGTATTTGTCCGATTTTTTGATCACCCGGGTCTTTTCGGTGAAAAAAGAATCCGCAGCCTGGAAATATTCCCACTTGTGTCCGTCCACCGCAGCCCCGTCCACCAGCCCTCTGGCCACGGCGAGAATCGAGTTGTCATGGCTGTAGGTGTACGTGATGCGGTCAAAAAAACCGGCGGGGGTCTGGTCGGTTTCCCGCAGCCAGAAGGTGGGCACCAGGGCCCCGGTATTGGAATCCGGATCGGTGAATGCAAACACCTTTCCCTTGAGATCATCCAGGGACTGGTAAGGGGAGGTATGATGCACGATCAGATAGGACTGGTAATAGGGTTCGCCCCTGACCACCGGGGTAGCCAGACCTTCAAAGCCGTAAGCGGCGCGGGAATTGGCATAGGGGCCGGAACACACAAACGCCAGATCGATCATGCCTTTGGGAAAGAGTTCATTGACCTCGGCATAGGTTTTGCGCTGCAACAGATCGATCTCATGACCGGTCTGTTCTCCGATGTAATTGAGCAGGGCCTCATAATATACCAGGGTCTGCCTTGGAGAGATCATGGCGGCCACAGCCACCCGCAGCTTTGGAGTGCTGGGATCGGTCTGATCCGGTATACCGGACAACCGGGGCTGTTCCGGTGCGGCATCGCTCAAATTGACTTTCTGATAGGTGTCACTGTCACACCCGGTCCCGGCCGACAGCAACCCGAAAAGCCAGATTCCCAGAAAAAACCATATCCAGCACGTCTTGGTTTTGGCCCTGCCTTCCATACTGCCCCTCCAGTGATGATGAAAACCGGTCCGGCCCGCCTGCACAACCGCCATCTCTTCAGGCGGACAACCCGTGTCTGTCCGATTTTTGTATGGATGTATTACAAGGAATAACAGCTGCTTAATAAAATGTCAACATCCTTTGTCCGGATTCCGGACATTTTTTCATCCCAGACAAAGCCTTCAGGGGTATCCGGGGGATTTGATCTTGTCTGGCTGTTTTTCATGCATCTTTCAAAAATCCCGACCAGCGGCAACACCTGCGGCACACACAGGTTTTCCGGGTTCTGAAATACCCCATACCATATAACTGGCATGATAGTTGCTGTTGTTTTTTGCAACAGCAGCATCCCATTTTGGAGTTTAACCGCGCCCCAGGGATGATTGACATCCCGAAAAAGGATTTATGACGACCCGGAACCGCAGAACCGTAATCCTGATCAGCCGTCCATCGGATGAACTCCATGGGATACGGCAGACTTTGGAACAAAACAGGTATGCGGTCCATGTGGTGGAAAATATTGAATCCCTGAACCAGGTCCTGGCGGATGTGAGCGCCGACTGCGTCATTCTGGATCTGGATGCCCTGGATGTTGACAATCCGACGATCCGGAAGCTGACCATCCAGTTTCCCCAGATCTATTTTTTGTGCATGTCGAAAAACCGGTTTCACCCGGAACTCAAGGATGCCATCTGCTACCACATCTACGCCTGCCTGACCAAACCCCTGGATCACGATGAACTGCGCTACTGGCTGCGGTGCATTGAAAACGATGTGGCGTCCCCGGAATAAAGAAATGCGTCATGACATAACAACCCATAAACCTAACCACGCGGAGGGAAAATGAAACCAAACCAATCACCCCCCCTGATGTCTGAGGATCTCAAGGACAAAGGGATCTCCCGGCGCTCGTTTCTCAAGGCCACGGCAGCCGCAGGCGCCGCTGTGTCCCTGGGCACCGGTGTCGTGCCACAGATGAAGGCCCTGGCCGCCGCATCCGGCCCCACCGGCGCCGAACCCGGACAATGGCTGCCCGCCACCTGCCAGGGATGCACCTCCTGGTGTTCCAAACAGGTCTATGTCGTTGACGGCCGGGCCGTTAAAATCCGGGGCAACCCCCATTCAAAGGTCAACCTGGGAACCGGCTGTGTAAGGTCCCACATGGCGCTTCAGCAGGTGTATGATCCGGACCGTATCAAAACCCCCATGAAACGGACCAACCCCGATAAAGGCAGGGACCAGGACCCCCAATTTGTCCCCATTTCCTGGGATGAGGCCCTGGATACCATTGCCGATAAAATCATGGCATTGCGGGAAAACAACGAAACCCACAAATACATGCTGATGCGGGGCCGGTATTCTTACATGCGGGATGTGCTGTATGACCGCATGACCAAGATCATCGGCTCTCCCAACAATATCTCCCACAGTTCCATCTGCGCGGAAGCGGAAAAGTTCGGCCCCTACTATACCGAAGGATACTGGGGTTACCGTCAGTATGATGTGCTAAAGGCCCACTATATCCTGCTGTGGGGAGCCGATCCGCTGGCGGCCAACCGCCAGGTGTCCTATTACACCAAAGTCTGGGGGGATGTGGTGAGCCGGGCCACGGTGGCCATTGTGGAACCCCGGCTGTCCGCCTCCGCAGGCAAGGCGGATGAGTGGCTGCCCATCAAACCCGGACAGGATGCGGCACTGGCCCTTGCCATCGCCCATATTCTGCTGAGCAGAGAATTGTGGTACAAACCCTTTGTGGGGGATTTCTTTGACGGGAGGAACCGGTTCGTTCCGGGCCGGACAGTGGACGAAGCCCTGTTTGAAGAGATCTACACCCATGGGGTGGTCAAATGGTGGAACCTGGCGCTCAAGGACAAGACTGCGGAATGGGCCGCTCCCATCACCGGCCTGACCGTGGACCAGATCCGGCGGGTGGCTGAAGGATACGGCAATGCGGCCCCCCATGCCATTTCCTGGGTGGGCGGCGGTCCTGTGATGCAGGTGCGCGGCGCGTATGCCAGCATGGCCTGCCATGCCCTGAACGGCCTGGTGGGGGCGGTGGACAATGTGGGCGGCACCCTGGCCAGCAACAAGGAATACACCGGCAGTTTTCCATCCCCGGCCGACTTTCTGGATGATATTGCCCAGAAAGGCATCAAACATGAAAAAATCGACCAGCGGGGACGGCTGCACCTGCCGGCCCTGAATTCCGGAAAATCCGGGGGCGGGGTGATCACCAACAACGCGGCCGACGGCATGCTGGACGAAGACCCTTACGAGATCAAGGTGGCCATCGGCTATATCAACAATTTTGCTTTTTCATGCCCCCAGCCGGAACGGTGGGAACGGGCCCTGGCCAAAATCCCGTTTCTGGCTCACATCACCACCAATGCCTCGGAGTTTTCCTGGTTTGCGGACATCCTTTTACCCGACACCCATCACATGTTTGAAAAATGGGGATATGTCAAATCCATCGGCAACGGATACCGCCACGTCACGTTGATGCAGCCCATCGTGAAAAACATCGGGGAATACAAGATCGATGAAACCGAAATACCCTGGCTCATTGCCGAAAAACTGGCGAACCGGGGGTTTGATAACCTGCTGCGCCATTTTCAGACCTACCTGGATCCGGAAACCGGCAAAGCACCTGCCAATGAAAAGGAATTTGCCTTGTATTCCCTCAAGCTGGTGACCCAAAACCTCTGGGATCCGGCCCATTACAAAGGCGGGGACAAATTCAGCGGGTGGGAGGAGTTTCTCAAAATCGGGGTATGGAATTCCGATCCCTATCCGTTCCGGGACCGGTGGGGCAAGATGAAAACCAAAACCGGAATGTTCGAATTCTACAGCGAAACCCTGAAAGAGGCCCTGGAATCCCACGCCGCCCGGCACAACACCAGTGTTGACCATGTCATGGAAGCCACTAATTACCTGGCCCGGGGGGAAACCGCGTTTGTTCCCCATTATGAGGAACCCTTTGTCCTGGGGGATGAAAAAGAATATCCCTTTATCCATGTGGACCACAAATCCCGGCTCAACCGGGAGGGACGGTCCGCCAACAGCTCCTGGTACTTTGATTTCAAGGACCTGGATCCCGGGGAAAACATCTGGGACGACGTGGCCAAAATAAACCCGAAGGATGCCGGCAGACTGGGTATTCAGGATGGAGATGCCATCCGGATCACATCCCCTTCCGGCAGCCTGGTCTGCCATGCCAAACTCTGGGAAGGAACCCGGCCCGGCACAGTGGCCAAATGTTACGGCCAGGGCCACTGGGCCTACGGCCGGCTGGCTGCCAAGGTGTTCGGCAAAGAGGCCCGGGGCGGCAACAACAACGACATCATTCCGGCACAGTATGAGGCATTGAGCGGCAGTTCCGCCTTCTACGGGGTCACCCGGGTGAAAATTGAAAAAGCGTAAAGGAGACAAACAATGCCACGATATGCCATGGTAATCGACCGTCAGCGGTGTGTGGGCTGCGGCGCGTGCAGCATTGCCTGCAGAAATGAAAACAATGTGACCGAAGGGGTGTACTGGTCCCACAAGATCACGGAAACATCCGGGGTGTTTCCCAATGTCCGGTTCCATTACATCCCCACCCTGTGCAACCACTGCACCCATGCTCCCTGCGTGATGGGCTGCCCCACCCGGGCCATGTACAAGATCGACAACGGCATCACCATGCATGACCCCAAAAAATGCATCGGGTGCCGGTACTGCATGATCAACTGCCCGTACGGGGTCATCTATTTCAACTGGAAGGACTCCCACCCGTTCTGGAAAGACAGGCAGGAGCTTTTGCCCGGCGGCACCCTTTCCCCGGCCGAAGAGGTCCGGGCCGTGAACGGCAGGGGAACCCCCTACTACAATCCCCAGGCCAATTCCACCACGCCGGACATCCGCCCCAGAGGGGTGGTGGAAAAATGCACCTTCTGCGAACACCGGGTCCGGGCCGGGTCCCTGCCCTACTGCGTGGAGGCCTGCCCGGCGGATGCCCGGATTTTCGGGGATCTCAATGATCCCGAAAGCGTGGTGAACCAGCTGCTGGGCAAATACAAGCCTTACCGGTTGAAGGAAGCCTTGGGAACCGATCCGGCCGTGTTCTACATCCGGGACTTCACTGCCGCCAACTACCCGAAAACGAAAGGAGCCGTATAATGAAATCCAAACTCTGGTTCGGCCTTCTGGGAATCGGTATTCTCCTGGGCCTGTGGACCGCGTTCAAGGTCTATACCGTGGGGTTTACCCTGTATGCCAAAACCGATGTCCTGGTGTGGACCCTGCCCTTGTCCACCTATATTTTCTTCAGTCTCACCAGTGCCGGGCTGGCCTTTGTTTCCGCCATCCCGGTGGTCCTGGGGGTGCGGCGGTACGATATCATTGAAAAGCGCACGGTGTTTCTGGAAATCGCCGTTCTCTTAGGGTCTTTTGTGTGTCTGATTCTGCATATCGGCTCTCCCCTCAAGGTGATCTATATTTTTCTGTCTCCCAACCCAGCCTCCCCGCTGTGGTGGCTGGCCATGCTCTACCATGTCTATTTTGTGGTGCTGCTGAGTGCTTTCTGGCGCATCCATACCGCCAAAGTGAGCAAGGCCCTGGGCATCACCATTGCGGTGATCGCCGTGGGCACCTCCACCACCCTGGGGTGGCTGATGGGCATGACCGATGCACGGCCGGCCCTGAACGCCTCGTTTTTTTCCGTGTATTTCCCTTTGACCGGTTTCGGGTCCGGCATTGCCGTGCTGCTGTTGTTCAGCATCGTGTATGAACGCATTGCCGGAAGGGCCGTACCGGAAAAATCAGCGGATCTGTACAACGAACTGGCAAGGCTCATGGGCATGATCGCAGGCGTGGTGCTGATTCTGTTTCTGTGGCGGTCGGTCATCGGCGGAATCTCCTCCACTTCCGAAGACCTGCGGGCCTTCAGGCACATGATCGGTTCCATCCCCTACCACATCGAGCTGTGGCTGGGCCTGGCCATCCCCACGGTGATGATGCTCATACCCGCCATCCGCCAGACCTTTGCCGGCAAGGTGACGGCCAGTTTTCTGGTACTTGCCGGCATGTTTGCCGGGCGCCTGGAATTTGTGCTTTCCGGCGTGATCCGGCCCCTGGGTCAGATGGCGGAGGGCCGGCCCGAATTTGTGAGCTACACCCCCAACCTGTACGAAATATTTGTGGCTCTGGCTGGATTTTCAGTCATGCTGCTGATCTACACCCTGGGGGACCGGTACCTGAAACTCCAGGCAGCCCCTGAACATTAACCCGTAACCCAAGGACCTGATCATGGAGATCCACACCCTGGTATCCCGGGAGACCGCCCGGCAGCAGGTTTATCAATTTTTGGCAGACTGCTGGCGCATCCCTGAAAACCCCATAGGACCGACGCTTGCCGCGCTGCGAAAGTGCCTGACCGAGCTGGATTCCGCCGCAGCCGAACCGGTTGTCCACCTGAAAACCCATGCGGCCGAATCTGACAGCCCGGCCTCCCTGACACCGGAGTTCACCCGGCTGTTCATCGGTCCGTTTTCCCCTCCCTGCCCGCCATATGGATCCGTATATATGGAAAACAACCGGACCCTCATGGGAGACTCCACCATGGATGTCCTCAGGCGATACCGGGATCTGGGTGTGGACCTTGATCGAGATTTCAATGAAGCGCCGGATCATATCTGTGCCGAGCTTGAATTCATGTGCCTGCTGGTCTATAAGGAACTGACAGGGTTGCGGTCCGGGGACCCGGTCCAGACAGAGCAGATGCTGGCCCATCAGCTGGCGTTTCTCGATGATCACCTGACCCGGTGGATCCCGCCGTTCACGGACCGGGTGGCGGCGCACGCACACAGCCGGTTCTACCAGGAACTTGCCCGGACCACAGCGGTTTTTGTAACAGAGGACCGGCGTTACCTGGCCGCTGTTGCGCCGCCGGCCGAACCCTGCCTGAAAACCGAAACATTGCAGGAATGAATTATGGACCCCTTTGACCGGTTACTCGAACAATCCGCCGCAGCCCACGGCCATCTGTGCCCGGGCCAGGTGGTGGGGGTCAGGATGGCCATGCTGGGCTGCCGGCTGATCGGGCTCGATGACCCGAAAACCAGAGACCAGATCAAAAAACTGCTGGTGTATGTGGAGATGGACCGGTGCACCGCCGATGCCGTGGCCCATGTCACCGGGGCGAGACTGGGCCGAAGAAGCCTGAAATTCATGGATTACGGCATCATGGCTGCCACGTTTGTGAACCTGGAAACCGACCGGGCCTTCCGGATCATTTCCACGGAAGAGTCCCGGGACCTGTGCGACATCTATGCCCCGGAACTGGAAGAAAAATCTGAAAAACAGATTCTGGCCTACAAGCGGATGCCCGACAGCGTCCTGTTCCGGGTGCAGCGGGTGCAGGTACCGGTGCGGGAAGTGGACCTGCCGGGTCCCACCCGGCTCAAAGTCACCTGCGCCCGGTGCAGCCAGGTGGTCAGGGACGGCCGCCAGGTTGAAACCCCGGGCCGGATTCTTTGCAAACCCTGTGCCGGCAACTGCTATTTTTCCCATGCCAAAGAGGTCGCCTGGCCGGACATGAACTGGTCACCGGCCATCGACAAGGAGGATGTACCGTGTTGAAAAAAATCGCTGTCACCGATGCGGTGGGCAAGGTTCTCAGCCATGACATCACTGAAATCCAGCCCGGGGAGTTCAAGGGTCCGGCGTTCAGAAAAGGCCATACCGTGTGCGACCAGGATATCTGCCATTTGCAGAAGCTGGGAAAAAACCACCTGTATCTCATTGATCTTGAAGCAGATGAAATCCACGAGAACCAGGCAGCGGCCATCCTGGCCAAAAGCCTGGCCGGCGACGGTATCACCTGGGAAAACAACCCGAAGGAAGGCAAGATCTGCCTGTATGCAGACACCGACGGCCTGCTCCGGGTGGATGCGGCAGCCCTGGCC
>DATHSR010000151.1:0-1659 GCA_035464035.1 Desulfotignum sp.
AAACACCAGAAAAAAGGTATTGAGCACCAGTTTTTCCATGTAGACCCAGTGGAAATATTCATTGTTGAGAATCACCACAGAGGCCATGCCGATGCCGATGGACAGACACAGCAGCGATGCCTGGTGAAATTTCTGTGACACGGAAACCCCGGTTTGAAAAAAACCCCAGGGAAACCAGGAAAACGCCTGGATACGGACCTGCTCCACCAGCAGGCACAAAAAAAACGACAGCACCAGGGTGACGGCATACAGGTTCAGGAATGCGGACAGGGCATACACCAAAGATCCTGCAAAAAACAGCCGGACCGTACCGGACACCTGCTGCCGGCCCTGGGTGTAGTAAAGCAGAATGGACCCGCCGGTGCACAGGTTGAACAAAAAGATGTGCAGGCGTTCAAAGCTGTAGTTTTCCAACGGAAAATAGATGTGGATAAATCCAAAGCTCAGTGCGGTGATCATCAGAAAAGAAAATAATAATTTCAGCCGTGGGGTCATGGAAATTGTCCGTTTTTATCAGTTCAAGGGGGTTATCGGCCCAGCAGGTGTCTGAGGGCCGGTTCCAGGGTAAGGTGCTGAAAGGCAAAACCGGATTTCAGCAATTTTTCAGGCATCACCCGGGCACTGGTCAACAGGGTTTCTTTGCCCATCTCCCCCCACAGGCGGGCCGCGATCCTTGCCGGGATCACAAAAAAAGCCGGCCGGGACAGGACCCGGGCCAGGGTATGGGTGAACGTTCGGTTGGTCACGGGGCAAGGGGCGGTCAGGTTCACCGGCCCCGTCATATCCGGGGTTGTGAGTATCTTGAGAATGCCGCCCAAGGCATCGTCCATGCTGATCCAGCTCATGTACTGACCTCCCGGTCCCAGCCTGGCCCCGCACCCGGACAAAAACGCCGGGAGCATCCGTGCCAGGGCCCCGCCGGCCGGGGTGAGCACCACGCCGATCCGCAGCGGCACGGTGCGGATGCCGGCCTCCGCCGCAGGCCGTGCGGCCTGTTCCCATTGTTCACACACCCGGGATATAAAGGAATCCCCTTTGTGTGACGCTTCGGTGAGCCTTGCATCCCCGGCTTCCCCGTAAAATCCGATGGCCGATGAAGAGATAAACACCGACGGTCTGGGGTCCAGGGCCGCCATTTTCCGGGCCAGCACCCGGGTGGGCTGAATCCGGGACGCCAGAATTTTCTCTTTCTGGGCGCCGGTCCATCTTCCCCGGGAAATATCCACGCCGTTCAGGTTGATCACCGCATCCACCGGCCCGATGGCCGTCATGTCCAGGATGTTCTCATAAGGGTCCCAGAACACCGCATCTGCGGACACGTCATCGGCGTGGCGCACCAGCCGGACCACCTCATGACCACAGGTACGCAGGAAAGGCACCAGGGCAGCGCCGATGGTTCCCGACGCCCCGGATATCAAAATACGAAGCGGCTTTCCCTTGTCGGCATAACAGGCCAGATCGTGTGCCAGCA
Organism: Desulfotignum sp.; assembly: GCA_035464035.1. GTDB lineage: Bacteria > Desulfobacterota > Desulfobacteria > Desulfobacterales > Desulfobacteraceae > Desulfotignum. The sequence continues at coordinate 1,472 of DATHSR010000151.1, forward strand.
CCCGGTGACGGTAGTCAAATATCCGGGCCAGCTGCTTGTGCACGTGGGGATAGAACAGCGCACTGAGCCGTCCCATGGGCAGCTGGTAGGCCACCTGATCGGTCATCACGGACCGGTTCTCTCCGTCGGGGGAAAACAGGTGGGTATGCTCCCACCGGGCAAAGGGGCCCCGGGTCTGCCGGTCCTTG
>DATHSR010000152.1:0-7328 GCA_035464035.1 Desulfotignum sp.
CCATTTCCCTGGATGAACCTCCCTCAGAAGCATCCTTTACAAAAGACACAAAGGAGTTTATCTCGTCATACATTCCCACCAGGTGTTTTTTTCCCTGACTGAACAGATTGAACTGATAGGTGGATTTCCCTTTTACCGTAATTTTCTGGATGCCCGCAGCCAGAATCATTCTGGAAACACCCTGGAAGGCATCTTCAAACATCCGTTTTCCTTTTTTCACCGCATCCACATGTTCCAGTAAGGCATTTTCCCTTTTCTTAACGGCCATGTTGTCCTCCCCTGGGCAAATACAATGGCAGACGCGCCAGTTGCATTGTGTTGGAATTGATCTTACAGCGCCCTGTCAGTCAGTGACATAGGGTCCTGGTTTCTTTTGAACGGTTGTATTGACAACAGAATCATGATTTAAAAATATATCAGGCCGGATATGGGCTGTCAAACGGTTTGACTGCCCATATGGGTCTTTGGTCGGAACCGGACGCCCTCCCGAGACTCTCAGGATGACGGCAGCCAAATCAGATAAAGCGGGTCACCGGGATTTTTCTGCCTGTGATGGTCTGAAAGGTTTCATCAGGATAGCCCAGCGCTATGGCGGCATAAATTTTTTCCGTGGCCGGGATTCCCAGATTCTGCTGAATGGCGGCATCAGCAGCCATGGCAGCCACCGCAAATCCGATCAGGCAGGAGCCCAGGCCCATGATATGGGCACCCAGAAGAATATTGCCTGCTGCCAGGAGGGCATCTTCCTGAGGACAGCTGGCATCCGGGCCGGACCCCACCAGAATCAGGGCCGGTGCCCCGTGGAAAAGCCGGTCTCTGTTCCGGGTTTCCATCTGTTCTATCGCGATTTTGACTGTTTCGTAATGATTTCTAAAATAGCGGTCAAGGGCTCTGGCGCCAAAAAACGCCAGAAATTTCCTGAGCACCCTGTTTTCCGCCCTTTTATTCAGTTTTTTAAAAAAATCTTTGATGGACAGCCCCAGCGCAAGGACCTGGGTCCGGGACCCCAGGCAGGTAAAGGTCCATGCCTGGCTGTTGGTACCGGAAGGGGCCCATGTGGCCAGTTTTATCAGATCATCCAGCTGGTGCTTTTCCACAGGTTGACCGGTGAAGTTTCTGCATGAGCGTCTCGAGGCAATGAGCCGGACCAGATCTTTTCCTGGACCGGTCCCAGGCGGGAGCCAGGCAGGGTCCAAGTCAATGAATGAAAAACAACCGGCGTCTTTATCCAGCTCCGGCAGGTAAATGGCCTGCGGAGGGCAGACCGCCATGCAGTGGCCACAGTAAAGACAAGGGTCTGCTGCCGTCAACCGGGCCAGATTGTTGTGAACTGAAATGATGTCTGACGGACACACCCGGACACACAGGCCGCATCCGGTGCACACGGCGGGGTCAATGACAATGCCCAGGGTGTTGGCACTCATTTTGACTGGGCTTCCGGCCGGCCATTCAGTTCCAGGATGTGGCGGGCATGCTCCAGATCCTGGGGGGTTGTCAGCTTGATATTGCCTGCGCTTCCTGGTATTGCATACACAGCAAATCCCGCATGCTCCATGAGCGAGCTGTCATCGGTGCCGGTAAATCCACTGTCTTGGGCATGTTCAAATGCCTTCAAAATCAGGTCAAGACGAAATACCTGGGGGGTCTGGGCCCGAAAGACCTGATCCCGGTTCAGGGTTTTTTGAATCCGGCTGTCCAGCCCAACCTGTTTAAGGGTGTCGGCCACGGCCAGGACAGGGATGCACCCGCCTTTGCGGACGGCGGTTTCCATGAGGGAATCGATCAGGTCTTGGGGCACAAACGGACGGACCCCGTCATGGATCAAAACCAGGGTGCGGACCGGATCCCCGGCCAGGCTTTCCGCCTTTCTGATCCCGTTGCGCACCGATTCCTGCCGGGTACCGCCGCCGGAAACCAGATGGATCGGTCGGACAAATCCATGGGGTTGAATCAGGTTCTTCTGACACCAGGACCGGTCTTTTTCAGGCACCACCAGTATCGCGGGATCCAGACCTGCATGACGGTCAAACACCTTCAAGGTCCGGACCAGGACCGGCAGACCGTCCAGCATCAGGTACTGTTTTTTTACCTGTTCCCCCATGCGGCGGCCTTTTCCGCCTGCCACGATGACGGGTATGCACCGGATGCCGTCCACGGGTCAACTCAGATAAGACAGTTGTTTTGGCAGCGGGATTCCCTTGCCCATGTGATCTTCTCCGTAATTGACCCCTGCCAGCACCACCAGGTCATTCAATGCCCTGGAATCGCCGGTGAACACCACAGTCTGATGATTTTCCTTTTTGATCTTTCCACCGGCCCACTGGATGTCCAGCACAGAAGAGGCGTCAAACCGGTCTTCCCCCACCTGTAACATCACCTCACCGCCGTAATGCTGGACGATTTTGGCAACAAGCAGACTGGGACGGCTGTGAAAGCCCCGGTCCATGGGAATACCCACCTCGATGGATGCGGTTTCCATGTTCTGATTCAAAATAAGGGAAGCCACCTGTTTTCCGGAAGACAGAAATTTCCATGCGTAAAACAGACAGAAATTCACTGCCCGGTCCAGCAGCACGTCCGGATCGATCAGATCCACCAGAGACTGCCTGACACGCATGTAAACATCCTTGAAACCCACATCATACAGATGGCGCTCATAAAAGTGAAGCAGCCGGCCCATGACCTGAAGAATATGGAATACAATGGAAAAGTGACTCCGGAGCTGATCCAGAAGAATATTTTCCTCTTCAGACTGGGTTTTGACCACATAGGAGTCAAAGGAGGATTGAATGTTGTGCACCCGCATTTCAAAACTGCGGATAATGACCTCATTGATCTTTTCAGGCACCAGCTTGTGGATGGTTTTCAGATCATACCGCTCATAAAAGGACAGGGTTTCAAACGCCTTGACCACATCGAGAAACTCGCTGGAGATACGGGTCAGATTTTTTTTCTGGTGGTCCCTGGCCGTCAAATCGTCAATGTTGTGATCCAGCTGCTGGGTGGAGGAAATGCCGGGAAAATAGTTCAGGCTGTAACCGGATGCGGGAATGGTGATCTCAAGCCTCTGTGCCTCGGTGATGATCACCGGGGCGGCCAGCCTCAGGGTGTCCTGGAGAATTCTCAGGGTGTCGGTGGCTTCCTGTTTGAACAGATCCTGCTGGTTGTTTTCAAGCCGGTAGAATTTGAGCCGGTTCAGAATGTGGCGCTGGGAATAGCAGGCCAGAGACAGATGCCGGACCAGGGCACACAATTCCCTGTAATAAAGCCATTCCGAGTTCTTCTTTGCCCCGTGGAAATCCAGAAAATCCTCCAGAATGTGAGAGTTGATAACCAGCTTGGAATACAGTTTTTTGGTAAAGATATAGGAGTCATCTTCGATGGTGTTGATAAACTGGATGCATTTTAGAAAATCAAACGAAAAGATATTGGACTTTTCCTTAAAGGTAATATCACAGGTATCAGTCATTTACAGTATCCTGGTATTGAGAGTTTCGGCCTGACCGGCCCGTAAGCCGAATTCTGTTACCTGTTCCGGTTACCCGAAAAAACAGGTCAACGATCATTCATCTGGGGATGTGCGTTGCCGCACACCTCAAGCGACCTACCCGGAAACTTCGGACGGACAGCCCTCAAGCGTTTCCCTATTTGGTCTTGCACCGGACGGGGTTTACCTAGCTTTTCCAGTCACCTGGAAAACTGGTGCGCTCTTACCGCACCGTTTCACCCTTACCTTCAGGAACTGGAGCCCAGTTCCCAACGGCGGTCTGCTCTCTGTTGCACTTTCCTTCACGTCACCGTGACTCCATGTTATGGAGCGTCCTGTCCTGCGGTGTTCGGACTTTCCTCCAGGCCATGCGATGGCCCAGCGATCGTTTGGTCCGGTCAGGCCGAAATCCTGATTATTCATTTACATGGTATAGAATTCTACTGCACTGGGGGCATGAAATCAACTGGTTTGCACGCTGCACCTCAATGCACAGCTGGGGGGGAACATTCATGAAACATCCCATGCAGGACTCATTTCTAACCTGGGCCACTGCCTGGCCCTTGTTCATCCTGGCAATTCTTCTGAACCGGTTCAAAAGAGCGGGATCCAGAGACTGCCCGATGGTCTGCTGCTGCCCCACAAGCTCCTGGAGCAGCTCCTTGTCATCCACGCTTTTTTTCTCAATCTCCGCCTGCTGGGCATGGATCTGCTCGGTCAGCTGCAAAAACTGTGCATCACTTTCTTTAACCCGGGCTTCAGCCGCCTCCCGCTGGTCATAAAGCGCCAGCAGGTGGTCTTCCAGGATATCTTTGCGTTTTTTGTTGTCATCCACCTCCCGGAGCAGCACCTGATACTCCTTGTTGGTTTTCACCATTCTCAAGGTCTCGTTGCTTTTGATGATCCGGTCATCCACCACCTTGATTTCATGCTCGATATCTTTGCACTGCTGCTGAATCTCCGCCAGGGTCTGTTTCTCTGCATTCAACGCAGCTTCAAACTCCCTGAGCCTGTCTGCAAGCGTCTGTTTTTCCTTTTCAATTTTTTCAATCACCGATTGAAGCCGGAGGATTTCAGTTTCAATCTTCTGGAGACTGACCAGTGTCTCGATATCTTTTTTTAATGTCTGGTTCATACGCTGTCCTTACACTAAGGTAAACGGATCTGTTTCCTGTGTGAATTTCTTTATTTCCAGGTCATACCCCGCCCGGGTGGCCGCCTGTTTCAACTTGCGGGACAACAGATCCACGGCGATGATTTCCGAAGCAAAATGTCCCACATCGATCAATGCCCTGCCATGGCTCTCCACCAGGCGGGCGTCATGATACTTGATGTCCCCGGTAACATAAAGATCAGCGCCGCATTCTAAAAATTCCGGAATCAAGGCCCCGCCCGAGCCGGTGCATACCGCCACCTGACGGACCATCCGCTCAGGATCCCCCACCAGTCGGACCCGGTTCAGCCCCAGCCCTTTTTTTATCCGTGCGGCCATCTGGGACACAGAAACAGGCGGATATACCGGTCCGATACGTCCGAAACCGGTCATGGGAGAACCCGGATCCACTGCACGGGCGTCTGGGGCAAGTGGACGGGTGGGCACCAGGTTGATGCAGTCCGAAAAAAAGTCGTTCAACCCGTTCCATGCCTTATCCAGACTGGTGTGGGCACAGACGATGGCAATCCGTTCAATTGCCGCCATGGCGATGGCTGATCCGGGCAGAGTTCTGAAATCAATGGTTTTTTCAGGGGTGATGAACAACGGATGATGGGTGAGCACCATGTCCGCCTGCCACGCCCTGGCCGCCTGCATCACCGGCATGCCCGGATCTAGCCCGATCAGGATTTTCTTTACCGGCCAGTCCGGATTTCCGGCACACAGGCCGCAGTTGTCCCAGGACTCCGCCAGGCCGCCCGGAGCAATCTCCTTGTCAATGGTATCGATAATCTGACTTACGGTTGGGGTCATTTTCCTGTCTGCCTAAACAAAAAAAGCGTGGCAAGATGCCACGCTTTTAAAATTCAGTTCCTATGCTGGTTATTCACAGGCATATTCATATATGACCTGACCATCCTTGTTGTTGCCGCATTCAAAATTCCTGCTTATCAGATGCCCGGGTGGGCCCACCTGGATTCGAACCAGGGACCGACCGGTTATGAGCCGGTGGCTCTACCAAACTGAGCTATAGGCCCATTTCCGTTGGCATCCAAACAAACTTTAATCATATAAAGCAAACAGGTATTCAAGTCAAGATTTAATTTTCTATAAATGTCTTGAGCTTTTTGCTCCGGGTGGGGTGGCGCAGTTTTCTCAAGGCTTTGGCCTCGATCTGACGGATCCGTTCCCGGGTCACGGTAAAATCGCGTCCCACTTCTTCCAGGGTATGGTCGGATTTTTCCCCGATACCGAACCGCATGCGCAGCACTTTTTCCTCCCTGGGGGTCAGGGTGGCCAGAATTTTGCGGGTCTGCTCAGCCAGACTGAAATCTATGGCTGCCTCCGAGGGAATTGAAAATTTCTTGTCCTCGATAAAATCTCCCAGGTGACTGTCCTCTTCTTCTCCAATGGGGGTTTCCAGGGAAATAGGTTCCTTGGCGATCTTCAATACCCGCCGGACCTTGTCAATGGGAATTTCCATCTTTTCAGCGATCTCTTCGGGAGAGGGCTCCTTGCCCATCTCCTGAACCAGATACCGGGATGTCCGGATCAGCTTGTTGATGGTTTCAATCATGTGTACCGGGATCCGGATGGTTCTGGCCTGGTCGGCGATGGCCCGGGTGATGGCCTGGCGGATCCACCAGGTGGCATAGGTGGAGAATTTGTACCCCCGCCGGTATTCAAATTTGTCCACCGCCTTCATCAATCCGATATTGCCTTCCTGGATCAGGTCCAGAAACTGGAGACCGCGGTTGGTGTATTTTTTGGCAATGCTCACCACCAACCGCAGATTGGCCCGCACCAGCTCCCGTTTTGCGAAATCGGCATTTCTCCGTCCCCTGTCAATGCCCCGAGTGATGGCTTTGAGATCATCGGCATCCCCTTTGATCATCTCTTTTCTCAATGACACCTGATCCATGACCGCCTGGATATCTTTGTAAAGCAGCAACGCCTTCTCCGTATCCAGACTGGTCCGGGCCGTTGCCCACTGGACAAATTTTTCCGGGTCCGACGCCTGCTTGAGCATGGTGTCTTTCATCACATTAAAGGTTTTTGCGCACCTTTCAATCAGATTGTCCACCGTATCAAACCAGACAATGGTGTTGCGGATGCTTTTTTCAATGGTGTCCATGACATTGGATTCAAACCGCCACCGTTTGAGTTCCTCGAATATCTGGTCAGTGCCTTCACGGAGCTCTTGGGTCAGGGTCTGATATTTTTTGGTGGATTTTCTCAGGCCGTACAGCTGGTCCCGTCTGGCCTGGTTGGCTTCATGGATTTCCCGGATGACTGCTAAGGATTCGAGAAATTTTTCCTGCTTGGAGGCCTCGTCCACCACCCCGTCCCCTTCATCCACATCCCGCAGGATATGTTTGGGCCGCATGGACTTGCGCTCCATTTTTTTTCCATACAGAAAAATGGTGTTCAGGGAAACCGGACAGTCCAGCATAGCCCGGAGGACATCCCGCTCCCCGACCTCGATTTTTTTGGCAATTTCTATCTCCCCTTCCCGGCTCAACAGGGTGACCATGCCCATCTCTTTGAGATACATCTTGACCGGGTCGGTGACCGCACCGAACTCCAGATCCGCGCGATCCCTGGCCGGGGCAAACAGGTCCTTTCCATCGGCTGCATGCTTTTTCTTGTGCTTCATTTCCTGCCGTATCTTTTCTTTTTTATTCCCCG
>DATHSR010000153.1:0-6172 GCA_035464035.1 Desulfotignum sp.
AGTCTGACCTGGGTTAACGCCATTTTTTCAAGGGGGGTGAGGATCCGCCCGGGATCTGCCGGCCGGCCGGGTTCCGGGGAAACGGGCGCCGGCTCCTGGATCAGGGGCAGGAAAGGATCCAGCCCGCTTCTGACCACATATCCCGGGGTTGCTTCTGCCGCTGCCTCACGGCTGCTTTCAGGGGATTGAGCCCCGGACGCTTCACCAGACCGGTCCGGTTCGAACCGGTCATCCGTGCCCGGTTTTTTCACCGGCATGCCGGCTTGCGGGGCATCGTTTTCGGCCGGGTCCTCTTCCTCAAACATATAGGTGACCGCATTGCAGGTCATGTCAATGGTGCCTGACGCCGATTTGTTCCGCCCCAGGGAAATGTTTCTGATGGTGACAATCCGGTTGAGGCGGGACACGTGGAAAAAAAACTCCTGAATCTGATGATAACTTCCTTCCACCTTGATGGACAAAGGAATTTCCCTGTAAGTGTCTCCGGCAATTTCCGGATCCGGCTGAAACAGAAGAAAATTCAACCCGGCCCGGCTGCCGGCCCGGGAAACTTCGGCCAGCACAGACGGCAGCGCTTTGTTGTCCGGCAGGGCCCGGGCCGCCTCATGAAACGCCGCTTCCACCTGGGACACCCTGTTTTCCCATTCCGGAAGAGACCGGGCCCGGCCCTGGACAATATAAAGGCTGATGGTCCGGGCTTCCAGGGCCTGGGCCGCCTGAACCAGCTGTCCGTGCCGGGGCATGAAAATGAAATAATAATACCCGCCTCCGATCAGCGCCAGCGTTCCCAGACAGATGAACAGCCGATGCCGCCGGCTCAGTTTTCCCACATGCTCAAAAAACTGTGCCATCTTTTTTTTCATAAAAGACGCCAGCGGTTCGGTGTTTTTTTCTTCTGCCATTCCCCGCCTTTTTTCATCTGGTTTCAGATATCAGGGGCTGCTTCCGGCAGCGCAGTTCAAATGCCTTCAAATTGAGGTTTCCGTCAAACCGTTTGCTGACGGTCTGGTTGAGATCCACTTCCTGGAACAGATCCGACGCTTCAAGACGCCGCATAAAATCAGCAATGGTGGCATTGTCAAAAGCGATACCGGTCATGGTTACAGCTGTTTCCTCTGCAATGATACTTTCAATCCACATCTGTCCGGGTACGATCCGGGTCTGAAGATCTTCGAGAAGCAGCAGCTGCGCATCTCTTCTCAATTCAAGGGATGCCACGATTTCCAGTTTGTTTTCAAGGCGTTTCACCCGGTTCTGTATGTGTGCAACCTGTTCGGCCTTCTGATTGTAACCCGCAATTTCAGAATCGATCCGCGCGATCTGATGCTGCAGCGCGGCAATACGCTTATCCATTCCCAGCGTATAACAGGTCAGACCCACTGCGGCCAGCAGAATGGACAAAACGAAAACCGATACCTGCCGGCGGATGTTTTCCCGCTTCCGGGCCAGCCTGAACGGCAGCAGATTGATGCGTATCATTTGTCATCCAACCGCCTCAGGGCCAGGCCCAGAACAACGGCTGCCTGGGGTCCCACCTGAGACTTGACTGTGCTGGAAAACTTTGTGTCATCCATATTCAGTCCTTCGAAGGGCCTGATAATGTGGACATCCGCACCCAGTTCGCCTTTCAGGCGATCTGAAAGTGCCTGTATATGGGACCCTCCGCCGCTGAGTACCGTCCGGGTTATCCGGGCATCCCGGGTACGGGCCAGGAATGGATGCACGGCATCGGCAATGTCTGAACACCAGAAATCGGCCGCTTCCTGTAAAATGGATGCCAGGATTTCCGGATCCGGTGCATCTGCCACCGGGGCCTGCAATATTTTTTCAGCGTGCCGGGCATCGGTTTCGAACCGGGCGGCGATTTCCTCGATGATCTGAAACGTGCCGGACCCATTCGCCCGTATCAGCAGTGAAATATCGTCATGAAAGATGTTCAGGGAAGTTTTTGATGCCCCCACATCCAGCAGCAGGGTCATATCGTCAGGATCCCGGTCCGGCAGGGTCTGATAAATATTGTGCAGGGCAAAGGTATCCACGTCGACAATCCTGGCATTGAGTCCGGCCATGGCCGCCGCACCCGTGTATTGGGCTACCAGATCTTTTCTGACCGCCGCCACCAGCACCGTGACCTGGTCTGAAGAAAATTCGCTTTCGCCCAGAATCTGATAATCGATATGGACCTGTTCAATCTCCCAGGGAAGATATTGTACCGCTTCCGCTGCAATGATTTGGGTCAACTCTTTTTCCGGCAGATTGGGGATATGGATGGTTTTGATCATCACAGACGGTCCGCCGACCGACAGCGCCACGTTTTTTTCACGAATTTTTTGAAACTGGAAAAGGGTGTCAATGGTTTGTGCCACCTGCCGCATGTCCATGATTCGGCCGTCCGCAATGGCGCCGGGCGCCACCGCCGCCATGCCGAAACGTTTCAGGTAGTTCCCTTTTTTGGATTGCTGGATTTCAGCCGCTTTGATGACAGAAGATCCGATATCCAGCCCCACCAGATGGTTTTTTTTGACAAATCCCATATCCTGCCTTCCCTGGGACCATGACATTGCGTCGCCACAAGGCTCGGGGGCCTGCACTTTTTGTATTGATAACCTGCACTAATATTACTATAATCTGATATGATTTACCCTGGGAGATCAGATAATATCATATGTTTCATAAATTGACATAGACAAAACCGCTTGTTTTGTCAAACTAAAAAATGCGGCCTGAAAAAATTTACCGTTGCTAACAAGGAAGCCTGTGAAAACTCTTTTTCAATCCCCGTCCGCCAACCCGGGAGAAAGGCCGTTTGTTCTGGTCAAGGCGTTTACCATCTCCAGCCTGATCGTGATGCTGGCGGCCACCATCTTCATTGCAGCCCTCAATGCCCACTGGGTCAGAAATCTTCTTCTGGAAAAAAGCAAGGAATATAATTCCCTGCTTGTGGAGAATCTGAACCATCAGATCTTTTTGAGATTTGTGGCGCCGGTGGCCATCAGACACGGAGAAATCAAACTCCGGGAAGCCGAACAGCACCGGCTTTTAGATGCCGTGATCACCTCCACCCTGCACAGTTTTCATGTTGAAATGGTCAACATTTACGGAACCGACAACATCATCGGCTACAGTTTTGACAAGGAACAGATCGGCAGGGAAAATGCCGGCGGCGTGATGTATGAACAGGCCATGCAGAAAAAAACCACTTCCAAACTGATCCAGAAGGGCAGTTTTCTGGAGTTGCTGTTCTGGTTTCCCGAGGAGACCAAAATCATCACTGTTGCTCCCCTGGTGCAGGAAATGCTGCTTTCCCGGCCTGAAGAAAAAGAGGTGATCGGTGTCATAGAAATCGTCCGGGACATATCCCATGACTATCAGCAGGTATTCAGGCTCCAGGGGCTGATTGTGGCATCCTGCGCCGGTGTCATGGGCCTTTTGTTCATCATTCTGCGCTTTGTGGTGAAACACGGAGAAAAAATCATAGAACACCGGGCTGAAGAGCGGCTCCGCCTGGAAGAGAAACTTCGCAAGGCAGAGCATTTGTCGGCCATCGGCGAAATGACCGCCGGTGTCTCCCATGAAATCCGAAATCCTCTTGGCATCATCAAAAGCTCGGCCCAGCTGATGAAAAAGAAAATGATGAAACTGGAGGTGGACTCCAATATTCCGGACATCATCATTGAGGAATCCCAGCGGCTCAATACGATTATCACCGATTTTCTGGACTTTGCCCGACCCCGGCAGGCGAACCTCCGCCCCTGCCAGGTCAGTGACATTATCGACAAGAACATCTCGTTTCTCGAGCCCCAGATCCGGGATCAGGAAGTCGTCATCCACAAGGTATACCAGGACCACCTGCCGAACGTATCTGCAGATCCGGACATGCTTTATCAGGCGTTTTTAAATATTTTGCTCAACTGTTTTCAGGCAGTGGGAAAAAACGGCTCCGTGACCATTGTTACCGAATTTGATGCCCAAACCCTGTCGATCTCATTTGCAGACAACGGCCCCGGTATTGATGAAGACATACTCGAAAAAATCTGGACCCCCTTTTTCACCACCAAGGATACCGGCACCGGGCTGGGACTGGGTATCGTCAAAAACATCATTGAGGCCCACAACGGAACCATCCGCATATCCAACGGCAAACCATCCGGGGCGGTGGTTGACATTGTTCTGCCGATCTAGGAGAATTTTTACCATGGAAACCATATTGATCGTTGATGATGAAAAGCATTACCGCCTTATTTTAAGCGAAGTTCTCCAGGAAGAAGGTTATGGATCTTTTACGGCCGCCAGCGGCATGGAGGCGCTGGACATTTTGAAATCCCAGATCATCGACCTGGTTTTGACCGATGTCAAGATGCCGGGCATGACCGGCATCGATCTTCTGGAAAAAATCAAGGAGATGGCTCCGGATCTGCCGGTCATCATCATGACCGCTTTCGGCAGTGTCGAAAAAGCGGTGGAAGCCATGCAGAAAGGCGCCTACACGTTCATTCTCAAGCCGTTTGAAAATGAAGCCCTGATCGCACACATCGCCAGATCCATTTCCATGTACCGGATTGTCCAGGAAAACGCCCGCCTCAGGGATGCTGTCCAGAACCGGTACCAGTTTGACAATATCATCGGCAAAAGCAAACCCATGCAGAAGCTTTACGACATCATCCAGAAAGTGGCCCCCTCCAACGCCGCGGTCCTGATCGAAGGTGAAAGCGGGACCGGCAAGGAACTGGTGGCCAGATCCATCCATTACAACAGCCGCCGGAAGGACTGCCCGCTGGTGGCGGTCAATTGTGCGGCATTTGCTGAATCCCTTCTGGAAAGCGAGCTTTTCGGCCATGAAAAAGGCGCGTTCACCGGCGCTGCAGCATTGAAAAAAGGTCGGTTTGAACTGGCTGATAAAGGCACCCTGTTCCTGGATGAGATCGGAGAGCTTTCCATGCCGCTTCAGGTCAAGTTATTACGGGTCCTGCAGGAAAAAACCATTGAACGGGTGGGCGGCACCACCCCCATTCCCGTTGATTTCCGCCTCATTGCCGCCACCAACAAAACCCTTGAAGACGAGGTGGCGCGGAGCCGTTTCAGGGAAGATCTCTACTACCGCTTAAACGTGGTCAAGGCGGTGATTCCACCGTTAAGAGAACGCCAGGAAGACATTCCGCTGCTCATGAATCATTTCATCAAAAAATTTACCGAAGAATCCGGAGCCGCCAGCCGGGTGAGAGGCATCAGCAGGGAAGCGGCCCAGATTCTTTGCGACCACCCCTGGAACGGCAACGTCAGGGAACTTGAAAACGTTATCGAGCGGTCGGTCATCCTGGCATCCGGAGAGATCATCACCCCGGCAGACCTGCCCCCCCGGATGCGCCAGGCATCGGGGAACACCCTGGATCTCGAGGGAATTCCAGAAGGGGTTGGTCTGGTGGAAACCCTTGCTGCCGTTGAAAAACGCATGATCATCCGGGCCATGAATCTGTCAGGAAACGTCCAGACCAGGGCTGCCCAGATTCTGGGCATCGGCAAAAGCGGCCTGAACCAGAAATTGAAAAAATACAACCTGGACAAAGAGCTGCAGCTCGACTAGACGGCAACCAGGATGCTTTCTTCAGCCGCCTCTTTCACATGTTTTTGAGTACCGTCTATTGGACGGAAGCGGTTTCCAGCCTTCCCCGGGCCAGGTCTGCATATATCGAATCCATATGCTCCCGGGTCAGCATGCCATACATTTTCTGGCTTGCCGCCTCATCCTGCCGGGCCTCATAGATCTTTGCCAGTAAAAATCTGGCTTCATCCCTGAGCAGATTCGACTTCCCTGTTTCGATCTGCAGAAAATAGGATTCTGCTTGTTCCAGATCGTTTCTGGCCAGCCAGACATGCCCCAGTGATGACAGAATAAAATTGTGCATACCGGCTTCATTGCCAAGGCTGTCCAACGCCTTTTCAAACCATTTTCCAGCCTGTTCGTATTCCCCCGCATCCATGCAGATAACCGCAAACCGGAGCTGGGCTATCCGGCCGGCGCTGGTATTGGCATAGTCATTGAGTACGGTGCGGAAATCTTCTGCCACCGCCAGATATGCGGCATGGGGATCATCCGCCAGTGCCCTGTGACGTTCCAGAGCACCGGCAACCAGATCCGACGCTTTGTTTTCAGACCGTTTGAAGCTGGTCATGA
>DATHSR010000154.1:0-12626 GCA_035464035.1 Desulfotignum sp.
GGTCCGGGCTGCGGCCGTGCTCATCGATTTCAACCGGGACATGTGGGGCTATATCAGCCTGGGGTATTTCCGGCAGCGGGTGGTACCGGGGGACACCGGGTCCTCCACCATGCCGCACAAAGTGAACCCCATCGATTTTGAAAACAGTGAAGGCAATATGGGGATGGCCATTTCCCTGATGGAGCACCTGGCGGTCAAGCTGCAGAAATCGCGGTTTCAAAGGGATCTGAGCGACAGCACCGTGCTCAGGAGCCTGGGGTCGGCCCTGGGCTATTTCTGCGTGGGTGTGAAAAACACCGTCAAGGGTCTTTCCAAGCTGGATCTGGATGAAACCGTGATCCGGAAAGACCTGGCGGACAACCTGGAACTGCTGGCAGAACCCATCCAGACAGCCATGCGGGTGTTTGGGGAGAAAAATCCCTATGAGCGGCTCAAGGCGCTGACCCGGGGCCAAAAGATTGACAGATCCGATCTGGACGCGTTTGTGGACAGCCTGGAAAAGGTGCCGTCCCCGGTCCGGGAGCGGATGCGGCACCTGACCCCGGCCACCTATGCCGGGCTGGCCCAAAAGCTGGTTCAGCATTATTTTTCCAGGTGACGGAAGCCAAAATTTGAGGCAAGGGCCGCACTGGATGCGGCAGGCCGGTGAATAAAGGACGTATATGGGAAACGTGTGGAAAAAAGAACATGGAAAAAAATTGGTGCAGGCGGCCAGGTTTGTCATAACACGGCGCCTGTTTCCGTCGGCAGCCCCTGAAGAGCCGGACCTTTCCGATATCCCTGACCGACTTTGCCGGGAAAAAAGAGGGGTGTTTGTGACTCTCCAGAAAAACGGCACGCTTCGGGGATGCATCGGAAACATCGAACCGGAAAAAACCGTTCTGGAGGGGGTGAAGGAGAACGCCCTGCATGCGGCGTTTGATGATTCACGGTTTTCGCCCCTGGCCCCAAAGGAACTGTCACAGATCGATATATCGGTGAGCCTGCTGACCCGGCCTGAAAAAATCGGATATACCGGCACCCGGGACCTGCTTGCCCGGATCACCCCGTTCACCGATGGGGTCATTGTTGAAAAAGGGGCCCGCCGGGCCACTTTCCTGCCCCAGGTGTGGGACCAGCTGCCGGACCCGGCATCGTTTCTAAGCCAGCTGTGCCTCAAGGCCCGCCTGGATGCCCATGCCTGGCAGACCGGGGAGCTGACGGTCTACACCTATCAGGTGCAGTCCTTTGACGAAACCGGGAGCCGTCATGACCATTGATCCGCAGCTGCTGCAGGTGATCGCTGCCATCCGTGATCCGGATGAGCTGGCCCGGTTCTTCACGGACCTGTTCACACCGGCGGAACTGGCGGATATTTCCCTGCGCTGGAAGCTGCTGGCCGATCTCCACCAGGGCATGCCCCAGCGCAAGATCGCCCGGAAATACGGCATCAGTCTGTGCAAGATCACCCGGGGATCCCGGGTGCTCAAGAAAAAAGAAGGGGTGGTGGCCCGTCTGCTGGCACAGATGTCAGATCTTCCGGACAAATGAAAGGTGCTCAAAGCCCTGTGCCGGGCGGGTTACCGCCCCCGGCCCAGCAGATCCAAAGCAAGGGTGGACCACAGTTCCAGGGTCAAAGACGGCAGCATTTCCGTGGCGATCCAGTGAAACCGGTTCAGCTCCGGGCCGGGCACATAGGCGCCGGGGGATGCGGTGCTTATCCGGAAGACCGCGCCCAGATGGACCCGGCCCACCTCGGTGACGGTTTCATTGATGATGCCGCAGAAAACCGGCGCATCCCCGGCCGGCCGCACAGACAGCTCCTCATCCAGTTCCCGGGTCATCCCGGAGATCACGATGGTTTCAAAAGCGGCGGCGGCATCGGCCCGGTCCTGCGGGTTGATGTGGCCGCCTATCCCTAAGGACCACAGATCATGCAGCCGGGTCTCGCTTCCCTTTCGGTGGTAGACGGCAGTATGCTGCTGATCCGCTGTCTGAAGCACGATATAGGGAATCACCTGCTGCCATTGCGGGCTGGTTTCCGCCAGGGACCGGGGCACAAATTCATACCCGGCCTGTGTGCCGTGCCTCACAAAATCCGCCAGGTCCATGGGGATCACGGCAATCTGTTGCATCCAGGCGGCCGGCAGCCGGTCCTGGTGAATGCACAATACGGTTTCTTCGGTGGCCACCTGCAGTCTCCTGTGGGGTGTTTTGATCCGGGTGAATGGTTTTTAAAGCATCCATATGACACGGTGGATAAAATTGCAACCTGAAAACAGCTGCAGGAAAAACCGGGGATAAAAACGAGACACGTGAAACAGGCAGGAAAAAAATGGAGCGGGAAACGGGATTTGAACCCGCGACTTCGACCTTGGCAAGGTCGCACTCTACCACTGAGTTATTCCCGCTCAGCAAAAACGGATTTTTATCTACTGTAAAACACAGGTCTTGTCAAGCAGATTGTTAAAAACTGATCCAGGATCTGGAAACGACTTCAAAGGATGGATGAACAATGGAAAAAGTGCTGGTTACCGGCGGCGGCGGATTTCTAGGCAAGGCGGTGGTGAAAAAACTGCTGGCGCAACACTGTGATGTCACCTCATTTTCCCGGCAGTATCACCGGTCTTTGGAATGGATGGGGGTGGCCCAGATCCAGGGGGATTTGATCGATGCGGCCGCGGTCCAATCTGCGGTCAAGGGGATGGACACCGTGTTCCATGTGGCGGCAAAACCCGGGGTGTGGGGGCCGTATGCCGACTATTTTGCGGTCAATGTCACCGGCACCCGGCATGTGATCGATGCCTGCATGGCCTGGCAGGTTCCGCGCCTGATCTATACCAGTTCCCCCAGTGTGATATTTGATGCCTTTGACATGGAAAATGTGGATGAATCGGTTCCCTATCCTGGAAACTATCTGGCACCGTACCCGGAGACCAAGGCGATGGCCGAAAAAATGGTCAGACAGGCGGCCTTAGCGGGTCTGGATGTGATTATTCTCCGGCCCCACCTGATCTGGGGGCCTGAAGACAACCACCTGGTGCCCGGTATCATCCGCCGGGCCGGGCGCCTGAAAATCGTGGGCCGCACCGATGACCGGGTGGATACCATCTATGTGGACAATGCAGCCCTGGCCCATGTGCTGGCGGCCCGGAAACTGGCGGAAAATCCCTCCCTGTCCGGCAATATCTATTTCATCAGCCAGGACGACCCGGTTTCCAAATGGGAGATGGCTAATGCGTTTTTAAAGGCGGCGGGCCTGCCGCCCATCACAGGACAGGTTTCGGCAAAAACCGCCTATGCGGCGGGCTGGTTTTTCGAAACCATCTACCGCCTGCTGGGTATCACCAAAGAGCCGCCCATGACCCGGTTTGTGGCAAAAGAGCTGGCCACTTCCCACTGGTTTGATATCTCCCGGGCCAAAAAAGACCTGGGATACTATCCTGAAATTTCCACACAAGAGGGGTTGAAGCGGCTTACGGCGTGGTTCTCCCAAAACGGTTGAAAAACACCGTGTCATGGGCCAAAGACGGCCTGGCATGTCCCGGTTTGGATTCATCGGGATATCCGACCGCCAGGATGGCGGTCACCGCCAGGTTGTCAGGTATGTCCAGAAGGCCTCTGACATGGGCATCTGCGGTTTGGTCCGGCGAATGTTCCCGTTTGCGGATCTGGATCCAGCAGGACCCCAGCCCCAGGTCCTGGGCGGCCAGGTGAATGAAGGTGGCGGCAATGGCGGTGTCTTCCACCCACACATCACTGACGGACGTATCACCGCACACCACGATGCCCAGGGGCGCATTTTTCAGAAACGAGGCCCCGTGGGGTTTGGCTGCGGACAGTTTTTCCAGAAGGTCGGGCCGGTCCGTCACGATAAACCGGCAGGGTTTGAAATCCCGGGAGGAAGGCGCTCTCAAGGCCGCCTCCAAGAGGCGGTCGATCTTTTCCTTTTCAACGGGTTGGGCGGTAAATTTTCTGATGCTCCGGCGTGTCTCGATCAGGTCAAAAAACATGGCATCTCCTGTGAAATCCATGGGTAAACAGATCTTTTCAATGGAACCGGGTGATATTGATACTGCCGCTGGCCTGCATGTCGTCAAATTTTCTGCGCAAAAACCGTTTGAGCCGGTTCCGGGTGACCGGCCACAACATCAACAGGCCCAGCCCATCGGTGATAAGCCCCGGGGTGATGAGAACCAGGCCGGCAATGAGGATGATCAGCCCATCCAAAAGCTCTTCGGCCGGCATGATGCCCTGCTGCAGGTTCATTCTGACCTTGAGCATGGTGTGCATGCCCTCCATCCGGGCCAGCCAGGCGCCGGCAAATCCGGTGAGCAGCACCACAAAAATGGTATTGAGCCCGCCGATGAGGGTCCCCAGTTTTATGAGCAGATACAGTTCCACCATGGGAATCACGGTGAAACACAAAAAAAGTTTCAACAGCATGTGGGTTTCTCCAAAAAAAAATGGTTTGAACACACTATGATGCCGAACCCGGATTTGTCAAGCAAGGCGGCAGATCACGCACACGGGATGACCGGGTGCTGCCAGATGCCCGGGTCGGGCTGCCTGCGGATGGAGCGGCTCAGAATATCCAGAAACCGGTTCCGGGATATTTCAACAGCCCCCATCTGGCGCAGGTGGTCGGTGGTCACCTGGCAGTCGATGATGTCAAACCCGTAAGCGTCCAAGTGCCGGGCCAGGGCCACCAGAGCTACTTTTGAGGCATCGGGTTCAAGGCTGAACATGGATTCACCGAAAAAAGAGCACCCGAGACTGACACCGTACAGGCCCCCCACCAGCCGGTCCTGGTGCCAGGCCTCCACGGAATGGGCATATCCTTTTTTGTGAAGGTCAATATAGGCCGTCACCATCTCATCCACCAGCCAGGTGCCTTCATCCGGGTGTTTTCTGGGCCGGGCGCAGGCCTGGATGATCTGTTCAAACGCCTGGTCGATGGTGATGCAAAACCGGTTTTTTTTTATTTTTTTGCCCAGGCTCCGGGAAATTTTTATCTGTGAGGGAAACAGCACCAGACGGGGATCCGGGGACCACCACAAGATGGGTTCGTTTTCTGAAAACCAGGGAAAAATGCCGTTCTGATACGCCAGCAGCAGCCGCTCACAGGAAAGATCCCCGCCGATGCACAGCAGCCCGTCGGGCCGGGCCAGCCATGCCGGCGGGAATTCCAGCTGGTGTGACAGTCTGAAAAGCGGCATTCAGCTCTTGAAAGAAAATATCAGAAGATCGTTTTTCAGGTTGATGGTGATTTTCCCGCCTTTTTCCAGGCTGCCGAACAGTATTTCATCGGTGAGCCGGTCTTTGATGCGTGTCTGGATCAGCCGGGCCAGGGGTCTTGCACCGAATTTGGGATCATACCCCTCTTTGGCCAGATATGCCCGGACTTCGGCGGAATAGCTCACGGCGATCTGACGGGTCTTGAGCATCTGCTTGAGCTCGCCCATCTCCTTGTCCACGATCTTTTCCATGGTTTTTGGCGACAGATGGTTGAACTGGACGATGCCGTCCAGCCGGTTGCGGAATTCCGGGCTGAAGGTTTTTTCCACCGCCTTCAATCCCCGGGTGTCCCCTTCGGTGCTCTGGGCACCGAACCCGATGCTGTTGGCACTCATCTCCCTTGCACCGGCATTGGAGGTCATGATGATGACCACGTTGCGGAAATCCGCCGCCTTGCCGGTGTTGTCGGTGAGGGTGGCATAGTCCATCACCTGGAGCAGGATATTGTACAGGTCCATGTGGGCTTTTTCGATTTCATCTAAGAGCAGCACGCAATGGGGGTGTTTGCGGATGCTGTCGGTGAGGATGCCGCCCTGGTCAAACCCCACATAGCCCGGCGGAGCCCCGATGAGCCGGGAGACCGCATGTTTTTCCATGTATTCGCTCATGTCGAACCGGAGAAACTCAATGCCCATGCCGGCGGCCAGCTGTTTGGCGACCTCGGTTTTGCCTACGCCGGTGGGGCCGGTGAACAGAAAAGAGCCCACCGGCCGCTGGGGGGCGGCCAGGCCGGCCCGGGACCGTTTGATGGCGGTGGTCAGGATTCTGATGGCGTCATCCTGACCGAAGATCACTTTGCCAAGCCGTTCGGGCAGCGATTCCAGGCTGGCCCGGTCGGCGGCGGTCACCGAACTTACCGGCACTTTGGCGATTTTGGCCACAATGGTCTCAATGTCCTTGGGCGTCACGTTTTTCCGGTTGGCAGCGCCCTTGAGACGCAGATAGGCCCCGGCCTCATCAATGACGTCGATGGCCTTGTCCGGCAGAAACCGGTCGTTGATATATTTGTCCGACAGGTAGGCGGCCGCCTCGATGGTCTGATCCGAGTAGTGCAGTCCGTGGTGTTTTTCGTAATAGGGCCGCAGTCCCAGGAGAATCATCCGGGTGTCTTCCACGCTGGGTTCGGACACCTCGATCTTTTCAAACCGCCGGGAGAAAGCCCGGTCTTTTTCAAAATGGTTTTTGTACTCCTCGTAGGTGGTGGTGCCGATGCACTTGATGTCCCCGGAGGAAAGGGCGGGTTTCAGGATATTGGAGGCATCCATGGATCCGGAGCTGGTGGCGCCGGCACCCACCACGGTGTGGATCTCGTCGATGACCAGCAGCGCGTTTTCCTTTTCCTCCAGGGCCGTGATGACATCCTTGAGCCGCTGTTCAAAATCACCCCGGTATTTGGTGCCTGCCAGCAGGGCCCCCATGTCCAGGGAAAACAGCTCACTGTCCTGGAGCAGGGACGGTACTTCCCTGTTGTGGATTTTCAGGGCCAGGCCTTCGGCAATGGCGGTTTTTCCCACTCCCGGATCTCCCACCAGAATGGGGTTGTTCTTGCGCCGGCGGCACAGCACCTGCATCACCCGGTCCAGTTCATTTTCCCGTCCGATGATCGGATCGATCCGGTTTTTTTCCGCCCGGTCCAGCAGATTGGTGGTAAACAGCTCCAGCGGGTCTTTTTTCTTCTGGCGCTGGGGTTTTCTGTCATCCATTTTAAACATTTTCTGGGCCGGGTCCGGCGGCTGTTTTTTTTCCGTTGCCGTGGCGTGGGAAATGTGGCGCAGTACATCCAGGCGGGTGATGCCTTCAGACTCCAGATAAAAGGCGGCGTGGGAATCTTTTTCCTGGAAGATGGAGGCCAGGATATCCCCCAGGTTGACCTCGCTTTTTTCAGCAGACCTTGCATGGTTGATGGCCCGCTGGATCATGCGCTGGAATCCGATGGTCTGCTGGAGGACATACTCCTCCTGGGAATCTATTTTTGTAAGTTTTTCATCAAAGAATTTTTCCAGTTCCTGTTTGATCTGTTCCGGGTTGCCGCCGCATTTCTGTATGGTTTCAGAACCGGATTCATGGTTCAAGATTGCGTAAAGAACATGCTCCACGCAGACATATTCATGCCGTCTTTTCTTGGCTTCCCTGACGGCAAATCCCAGAGCAGTGCTCAGTTCTTTGCTAATCATACGACCTTACTCCTTTTCCATGGTGCTTTTTAAAGGAAACCCCCTGCTGCCTGCCAAATGGTGAACCGTCTCAACTTTGGTCTCTGCGATTTCTCTGGGATAGATACCACATACTGCGTTTCCTTTATTATGTATATTAAGCATTATTTGGGTTGCTTTTTCAAGTGGTTTTCCAAAAACAGCCATAAGAATCTCCACCACGAATTCCATGGTGGTATAATCGTCATTGTGAAGGATGACCTTGTATTGCGGCGGTTCATGGGTCCGGGTTCTTGAAGAGACCACCGCCTTGGTTCGAAAATCAGTGCCTGCCATCCCAGTTCCTAATCCATGCAGCATTTTTTGTATTTCTTGCCGCTGCCGCAGGGGCAGGGGTCATTTCGCTGGACCTTTTGGGCGGACCGTTTCACCGGCTGTCTGACGGTTTCGCTTCCGGCATGGGAAAAGGTCAGCTCCCGGGGTTGTCTGGGCTGCAGTTCCTCTGCGGGCAGGGAAGCGGTGATCTGAATCTTGAACAGAATGTCCACAATTTCATCCTTGATCCGTTCCATGAGATTCTGGAACATCTCAAAGCCTTCTTTTTTATAGATCCGCAGCGGATCCTGCTGGGCATAGCCTCTCAGGCCGATACCCTCCTTGAGGTGATCCATGGACAGCAAATGTTCCTTCCACCTTGTGTCCACGGTCTGAAGGATCACAAACCGTTCCAGGGAACGGGCCTGTTCCGTCCCGATCATCGCCGTTTTGGCCGCATACTGTTTTTTTGCGGATTCAAACACATGGTCCGACAGATCTTCGGCGCTGGCGCAGGGCAGCGGCTGGGATGTCAGGTCCAGGTCAAAATTGAACACCTGCCTGACCGCCTTTTCAAGACCGGCCAGGTCCCATTGGGTCACCGGCGTTTTTTCGGGCGCAAAACCGCTGACCACATCCCATGCCTTGTCCGCCACCATATCCAGGACCACGGCGGTGAGATTTTCTTCCATGAGCGCTTTGCGGCGCTGCCGGTAGATCACTTCCCGCTGCTGGTTCATGACATCGTCAAATTCCAGCAGGTGCTTTCTGATCTCAAAGTTGTGGCCTTCCACCTTGGACTGGGCGTTCTCGATGGCTTTGGAAATGAATGAATGTTCGATATGTTCGCCGTCTTCAATGCCCAGCCTGTCCATCACCTTGTGAATCCGGTCCCCGCCGAAAATCCGGAGCAGATCGTCTTCCAGAGACAGGTAGAACCTTGAGGAGCCCGGATCCCCCTGGCGGCCGGCCCGGCCCCGCAGCTGGTTGTCGATGCGCCGGGATTCATGGCGGGAGGTGCCCAGGATATGGAGCCCTCCCAGTTCAACCACCCCGTCCCCGAGCTTGATGTCCGTACCCCGGCCGGCCATGTTGGTGGAGATGGTCACAGCCCCTTTCTGGCCCGCATTGGCAACGATTTCAGCTTCCGCCTTGTGGTGCTTGGCGTTCAATACAGTGTGGGGAATTCCTTTTTTCTTTAGGGTCCGGCTCAGGTCCTCTGACACGTCAATGGAGATGGTTCCCACCAGCACCGGCTGTCCTTTTTTGTGCAGGGCGATGATTTCCTGGACCGCGGCATCATATTTTTCCTTTTTGGTTTTATAGATCAGGTCGGCAAAATCCTTCCGGATCATGGGCTGGTGGGTGGGGATCACCAGCACGTCCAGGTTGTAGATTTTTTTGAACTCCGGGGCCTCGGTTTCTGCAGTACCGGTCATGCCCGACAGTTTGTCATACATCCTGAAATAGTTCTGAAACGTGATGGAGGCCAGGGTCTGGTTTTCATTTTCGATTTTTACCCCTTCCTTGGCTTCCAGTGCCTGATGAAGGCCCTCGCTGTATCGCCGGCCGGTCATGAGGCGGCCGGTGAATTCATCCACGATAATCACCTGGTCGTTCTTGACAATGTAGTCGGTGTCCCGTTTGAACAGGGTATGGGCCTTGAGGGCCTGGTTCAGGTGGTGCAGGATTTCGATGTTGGCAGGATCGTACAGATTGTCCACATTCAGCAGCGTTTCCCCTTTGGCGATCCCGGCTTCGGTCAGAGAGGCGGTTTTGGATTCCTCATCCAGGGTGAAATCCACATCTTTTTTGAAACCCGGCAGGATGGCATTGACCTGGGTATAGAGGTGGGTGGATTTTTCAGCAGGGCCTGAGATGATCAGCGGGGTTCTGGCCTCGTCAATGAGAATGGAGTCCACCTCATCCACGATGGCAAAGTTCAGGGCACCCTGGGCCAGGCTGTCCCTGTCGAACTTCATGTTGTCCCGCAGGTAGTCAAACCCGAACTCATTGTTGGTACCGTAGGTGATGTCCGCCCGGTAGGCCTGCTTTCTTTCCTGGTCCCCCATGTCATGCATGATGACGCCGGTCTCAAGTCCCAGAAACCGGTAGATTTCTCCCATCCACGCGGCATCCCGGCCCGCCAGGTAATCATTGACGGTGACAATGTGGACCCCTTTGCCGGACAGAGCGTTCAGATAGGCGGCCAGGGTGGACATCAATGTCTTTCCCTCACCGGTTTTCATTTCCGCAATCATTCCCTGGTGCAGGGCGATGCCGCCGATAAGCTGCACATCAAAGTGGCGCATGCCAAGTGTCCGTACCGAAGCCTCCCTGACCAGGGCAAAGGCTTCAGGCAAAAGATCGTCCAGGGACTGCCCGTTCTGAAACCGCTGTTTCAATTCCCGGGTCCTGCCTGCCATATCTGTATCGGACAGCTGCTGCATGTCCGGTTCAAGCGCGTTGATCTGCTGCACAAGGGGGTCCAGTTTTTTTAAAAGCCGCTCATTGCTGGAACCGAACACTTTGGTGAAAAAATTGAGTACCATCTAAAAATTTACCTGCCCTTTCGTGTAAAATCTGTCCAAACCTTAATTTTGCCAAATAAAACATATAACCATTAATTTTGAAAATGGAATGAAAATTAAAAAAATTTAATGGAATCGGGTTCGCAATACCGGGGATGACCGGTGGGATACGGTTTTTTTCAACACATGTTTCAGCGGGTCAGACCGGGCTTTGAACGAAATCCAGGCCCAGGGTCTCGGGGAGGCCGAGCATGCAGTTCATGGTCTGGATTGCCTGGCCGGCGGCACCCTTGACCAGGTTGTCAATGGCGGAGATCAGAATGAGACGGCCCGACAGGGGGTCCAGGTGGCACCCCATGTCGCAGCGGTTGGGTCCCCGGACCTGGGACATGCCGGGAAATTTTCCGGGCGGCAGCAGTTTCACAAACGGTTCTTGGGCATACCATCTGGCATAGGTCTCCCGGATCCGGCTCTCTGTGACGCCGTCTGTGACAACGGTGTAGAGGGTGGACACCATGCCCCGGGTCACCGGCACCAGATGGGGCACAAAGGTGATACAGACCGGCTGCTGCGCCTGGATGCTCAGCACCTCTTCAATTTCCGGCACATGCCGGTGGTTTCCCACCTTGTAGGGGGTAAAGGATTCGTTCACTTCGCAGAAATGGGTGGTCAGGGACAGGGACCGACCGGCCCCGGACACCCCGGATTTGGCATCGGCGACAATGCCTGCAGACTGGATCAGCCCCTCTTTGAGCAAAGGGATCAGCGGCAGCAGAATACTGGTGGGATAGCATCCCGGATTGCCCACCAGATGAGCGGACCGGATCTGATCCCGGTAGATTTCAGTGAGTCCGTAGACCGATTTTTTCAGCCATTCTAAGGCGGTATGCTTCTGATAGGCGGCTTCATACCGGGCCGGGTCACGGAACCTGAAGTCCGCTGAAAGATCCACCACCCGGATGCCGGCTGCCAGCAGATCCGGTGCATGGGCCATGGACACCTTGTGGGGCAGGGCCAGAAACATGATATCCACCCGGCCGGCCAGGGCCCTAAAATCCAGGTCTTCAAATATCAGGCTGTCAAACCCCTGCAGGGATTCAAAGACCTGAGTCAATGATTTTCCGCTGTGGGTGCCGGAAGTGATGGCGGCCACCCGGGCCTGGGGATGGTTGCAGATCAGCCGGACCAGTTCGATACCGGTATATCCTGAGGCGCCTGCAATGCCGACGTTGATCATTGTGTTTTTTCCTGTTTTCATCACGGTTGCTGCCAGTGTTTTTTCAAGATCAATGGAGAATCTGGCTTAAAAAGAACCTGGTTCTTTCATGTTGGGGGTTCTCGAAAAAGTCGATGGGGTTGTTTTCCTCTAAAATCATGCCGTCATCCATGAGCATGACCCGCTGGGCCACGGTTTTGGCAAACCCCATCTCATGGGACACAACGATCATGGTCATGCCTTCGTCCGACAGCTGCACCATCACATCCAGCACCTCCTTGACCATTTCAGGATCCAGGGCCGAGGTGGGTTCATCAAACAGCATCACCTTGGGTTTCATGCACAGGCTTCTGGCAATGGCCACCCGCTGCTGCTGCCCCCCGGACAGCTGCCCGGGAAATTTTTTTGCCTGTTCGGCGATCTTGACCTTTTCCAGATAGAACATGGCGGTTTCTTCCGCTTCTTTCTTGGGGACCTTGCGGACCCAGATGGGACCCAGGGTCAGGTTGTCCAGGATGGTCAGGTGGGGAAACAGGTTGAAGTGCTGAAACACCATGCCCACTTCGGTGCGGATGGTTTCGATGTTTTTCAGGTTGTTGGTCAGCTCGATGCCGTCCACAATGATCTGGCCTTTCTGGTGTTCTTCCAGCCGGTTGATGCACCGGATCAACGTGGATTTGCCGGAACCGGACGGTCCGCAGATGACAATTTTTTCCTGTTTTTTCACTTCCAGGTTGATGTTTTTGAGCACGTGAAAATCACCAAACCATTTGTTGAGGTTCTTCACTTGGATGATGGCATCGGTTGTGTCGGTCATGTCAGGTTCCTAAGCTTAATTTAACTGCGTTTGTCCGTATCAAGCTCCTGTTCGAGCTTTCTGGAGAAATTGGACATGGAAAAACACCCCAGAAAATACATCAGGGCCACAAACAGATACATTTCCGTGGAAAATCCATTCCATTCCGGGTTCTGGATCACGGTTTTGGAGGTGAGAAGGAAATCGTACAGGGCAATGATCACCACCAATGAGGTGTCCTTGAACGCGGATATCAGCACGCTCAATGTCGGGGGGATCACGATTTTCAGAGCCTGGGGCAGAATGACCAGGCGCATGGTCTGGTAATAATTGAGGCC
>DATHSR010000155.1:0-1746 GCA_035464035.1 Desulfotignum sp.
TGTTGTTATGTGAATGTTGCAGGTGCAGGTATATCATGCCTGGCGCCAAAGTCACATGTTTTTTTAATCAGGTACCGGTATCGGTCTGCCGGACCGCCAGGACCGGACAGTCAGCCCGGCTGATCACCCGGTCGGTGGTGGATCCCACCAGAAATTTTTCCAGAAGACCGTGTCCCCGGACTCCCAGCACAATCAGATCCACTTTTTTCTGATCGGCAAATGCCAGCAGTTCCTGGTAAGGCTCGCCCTCCAGTACGGCGGTGACGGGAGTGCACCAGTGGGCGCAGTCCTCGGGAACCATCCGGGCCAGCTGCCTTTCCAGCCGCTGCATCAGGGCGTCTTTGCGCTGGCCGTCCGGCTCGTTGGCCTGCTTGGTGAGTCCCAGGTAATCGGACCGGTTCTATCCCAGGTAATCTCCTTCCTGGACCTTGATGTAGTCGGCACTGGAAAATTCCACATGTTCCGCCGGCCGGACCACATGGGCCAGAAACAGTTCGGTTTCAAATTCCTGGGCCAGGCTCAGACCGTACTGAAACGCCAGGCTGGAATCCGGAGAAAAATCACATCCCACCAGGATCCGGTTCAGCAGCTTTTTCCTGTCCCCGGGCAGCACATCCGGCACGGCATCCCCATGGAGCACCAGCAACGGACAGGTCAGGGTCTTCACCAGCCGGTCCGTCACCGACCCCACCAGAAACCGCTTGACGCCCGATCCCCCATGGGTGGCCGCCACCACCATGTCCATGCCGGACTCTTGGGCGATCCGGGCCAGCTCATCCGCAGGATGGCCGGTGGAGACCATGGTGTCACAGGCCATATTCAGGGTTTTTGCGATTTCTGCGAGCCGGATTGCGGCATCCTCCCGCCGTTCCGCCTCTATCTTTTCAGAAGCGATGTAGGCCTGGCCGGCAGAGGACATCAGCACCATGTTGGACACCACATGGCACAGGGTCAGTTCTGCCTCAAACTCCTTTGCCAGTGCCTGACCATAGGACAACGTCAGGTTGGTGAATTCGGAAAAATCAATGGCGCACATGATTTTCTGGGGTATGATTCTCATGAAAGCCTCCTTGTTATTCCTGTTTCATGTTTTTCATCATCTCTTGCACCTGTTTCATCATTTGATCCATTTGTTCTGCGTCGGGCATCTTTCCTTCGGAAAACTGCCCCATATCCGGCATGCCCATGGCCTGTTCCATGGTGGGGGCCTGTTTATAACCGTCAGGTATTTCAAACAGATGGGCCGGTTGACTGCCGGTTTTGATGTTCTTGACATCGCTCAGCACCCTGCCCACCGGCGGGGGCATCTGGATTTCGGTTTTCAGGGGGAACTGCAGTTTCCGGGAAAGCCAGAATTTCACCGGTGCGGCCTCACCGGTTGTTTCATCAATAATGATATCGCCTTCGTAGATATCACATACAAAGTCTTCAATGGATTCCGTGCCGATCTTTTTGAGGTCATTGTCCTTTGCCCAGGCCTCAAAATCAGATACCCCGGCCAGGGGATATTCCGCTTCAAGGTCTGTCACATCGGACACATGATATTTTTTTGTGTGCGGGAAAATCTGATACACCTTGGGATGTTTCATGATGTTGATCATTCCCATCATTTCAGCTCTGTTCACCTGGGGAGTCTTGAAATAAATTTTTCCTGTGACGCTGCCGGTGTCCATCCTGGTCACCATGTCTGCGGAGAATTCTTCGGCAGCGGCATGGGTTGGGTGGATGGAGGTAGAAACCACCTGG
>DATHSR010000156.1:0-7706 GCA_035464035.1 Desulfotignum sp.
ACAGCATCATGATTTCAGATTCCTGCATGCTGGCCAGCCATGCGTATATCACCGATTCCGACTGGCACGGCATCTATGACCGGTCCCTGCCGCCGTCACAGACCTTCCGGGTGGTCCTGGAGGAAAATGTGTGGATCGGGGATTCCGCCATCGTGTGCAAGGGGGTCACCATCGGACAGAACAGCATTGTCGGCGCCGGCAGTGTGGTGACATCGGATATCCCCGCCAATGTCATTGCAGCGGGCAATCCCGCAAAAATCATCCGGGCCCTGGATCCGGGCAAGCCGGTCATCACCCGCAAGGACCGGTACCAGGATACGGCACAGATGACCCGGTTTCTGGAGGCATCGGAAAAGGAACGCCTGGGCCGCAACACCTTCTGGGGCTGGATCCGATCCTTGATTTTTCCTGGCCGGTAAGCCTTTGCCGACCCTTGCGGAGCTTCCCTTTATCCCCCAGGGATTGCTTTCTCCGGCCCCTGAATGACGGAAAGCTGTTCCAGGCTGAGCGCGATTTTTTCCACATCAAACGTTTCTGCATGGCCGGACAGGTCACGGCCGAACCGGTCGAACGATTCCAGGCCGAACTGCCGGCCCATTTCCATGATCCGGTCGGCAATGGCCCGGGCATCGGATATTTTTACCCCGTCCTGGCTGCCGGGCAGCAGCGGAAGAATCTGTGCCTTTACCAGGGGCACAAGATCCGGGTGCTGTGCCAGGGCCCGGCTGAAAACCGGGCCGAACAGGGCCGGCTGCCAGGTGTCGTCCCAGAGGCCCGGCAACACCGCACCCGATCTGTCCAGCTTTTGTTTTCTGTTTCGGCTGACCGTGACCCCCGGCAGAAAAATTTCAAATTTACTGCCGCACCCGGAATCGCTTTCCAGACGGATGCTTCCCTGCATCAGTGTCACCAGCTGCCTGCAGATGGCCAGGCCCAGGCCGGTGCCCCCGTATTTTCGGGTGATATCTGCAGCGGCCTGGGCAAAGGATTCAAACACCATCTCCTGCTTCGCTTTCGGAATGCCGATGCCGGTGTCGCAGACCTGGATCGTCAGGTCCACAGTCTCCGGGCAGGACCCTGGACAGGCCCGGGCAGACAGGGAGACCTGTCCCTTTTCAGTGAATTTGACGGCATTTTCAACCAGATTGGAAAGCACCTGACGCAGGCGCATGTCATCGAGCAGCAGACAGTCGGGAACGGTGTCATCCATGTCTATATGGAATTTCAGTTTCTTGCGCAAGACATCGACCTTGAACAGATGATGGATCTCATGGAACAGGGTCCTCAAAGCGACTGCATTTTTTTTGATGTCCAGCTTGCCTGACTCGATTCTGGACAGATCCAGAATATTTGTGATCAACGCCAGCATGTTTTTGGCCGCAAAGGAGATGGCCTGCAGATAGCTTTTCTGCCGGTCGTCGATGATCATGGTGGCAAGCACTTCACTGAAACCGATGATCGAATTCAGCGGCGTCCTGATTTCATGGCTCATGTTTGCCAGAAAGTCACTTTTGGCCTGGCTGGCTGCTTTCAGTTCATTTTCCTTCTGTCTTCTCACCAGGATCTCATTGTTCAATGCCTGGTTCATGAGGGTCAGGTGCCGGGTCCGTTCCGACACCCGGTTCTCCAGTTCCTGGTGGGACTGTTTCAATGCCTGTTCGGCAATTTTACGCTGGGTGACATCCCTGGAATTGATGACCACGCCATGAACACCCGGATGGTTCAGCAGGCTGTGGCTGATGGATTCCAGGGTGAGGTAGGAACTGTCCCGGTGAATAAAGCGCTGTTCAGTGGTCCGGTCCGGCAGGGTTCCCTGGATCCGTTTTCCGAATCGCTCCCGGGCACCGGCCCGGTCATCCGGATGGAGAAAATCAAAGGCGTTTCTGCCCTTGAGATACGCCGGGTCATATCCCAGTATCCGCCGGGTGGAGGGACTGACATATTTGAAATATCCCTGTTCGTCCAGAATCCACACCAGGTCACTGGCATTTTCGATGAGCGCCCGGAAATACTCTTCACTGTATTTCAGGGCGGTGAGGGTCTCTTTGAGCCGAAAGGCCATCCGGTTGAATTCCCTTGCCAGTTGTCCGAACTCATTCTCCGACTGGATGGGAATTTCTGTATCCAGATCTCCCCTGCCGATCTTGTCCGCCCCCCGGACCAGATCTTTCAGCGGTTTTGTCAGCTGGCGGGTCAGCAGCATGAGGGCCAGGGAAATTATGAGCGCGGCAGCCGCACCCATGGCAAACAGATAGGGCCGCATGCGGTTGGTGACCCCGTAAATCTCCTTCATGGGGTCCACTGCCAGCACATACCAGTCCCAGGGCTCAAAATAGTCAAACCGGGCCAGGGTCGGTTCCTGTTCCATGTTCATCATCAGACGCCGGGTGCCGTTTCTCAGGTCTCTGAACCAGACCGTTCCGCTCACATCCGTATCGATCAGTTCTTTGTCCGGATGGAAAACGACAATCCCCTCCCGGGTGACCCCGAACATATATCCCATTTCCCCCACACCGATATTGGCGATTTGCACCACCGAATCCATTTGGGCCTTGAGAATACTGGCGGGAATTTCTGCCAGTCCGTACTTTTGGAGCATCTGTTCCTGGGAAGAGACAACGATCATGGCTTCCGACAGCCGGGTGTCCAGCCAGGTTTCCCCAAGATCCACCAGGGCGGTGCGGGAAAGGCGGTAGGCGGTCCCCACGATGACAAGCAGAGAAATAAGCACCAGGGGCAGGATGGTCAAAAGAATTTTGGGATAGATTCTCATATCAGATGGTTTATCATCCCTAAAAATTTTTGCAAACAGAAAATTCATGATTATTATATCAATTTAGGGCAGTAAAAACAGATACCTGCTCGATACAGGCATCTCGTTTGAAAACCACAGGAGACATCAGATGGCCCAGAAAACAGTGACATTGCCGGTGACCGGCATGAGTTGTGCCAATTGCGCGGCCAGTATTGAACGGACCTTGAATCAGCAGACAGACGGGGTGGTGGCGGCTTCGGTGAATTTTGCTTCCGAACAGGTCCGGATCGACTACATCCCGTCTGAAGTGAGTCTGGAAGAGATCCAGGAAAAAATCAAGGACCTGGGATTTGAGCTGATTCTGGCCGAAGGGGATGCCGATGTGGAAGCGATCGCCCGGAACCGGGAAATCAGGGACCAGACCCGAAAATTCATGGTGGGGGCTGCTTTTGCCCTGCCCCTGTTCCTTTTGAGCATGTCCAGGGATTTCGGACTGACCGGGGCCTGGAGCCATGCAGCCCCGGTCAACTGGCTGTTTCTGTTTCTGGCCACCCCGGTGCAGTTCTATACCGGACAGGATTATTATACCGGGGCCTGGAAATCCCTGAAAAACGGCGCCGCCAACATGGATGTGCTGATCGCTTTAGGGTCATCGGTGGCCTATTTTTATTCCCTGGCCAT
Organism: Desulfotignum sp.; assembly: GCA_035464035.1. Lineage (GTDB taxonomy): Bacteria > Desulfobacterota > Desulfobacteria > Desulfobacterales > Desulfobacteraceae > Desulfotignum. Next base: position 3,437 of record DATHSR010000156.1, read on the forward strand.
TCTGCTGGTGCCGGTTTTGACCGGTCATGTGTATTTTGAAACCGCCGCCGTGATCATTGTGCTGATCAAGTTCGGTAAACTCCTGGAAGCCAGGACCAAGGGAAAAACCGGTGGGGCCATAAAAAAGCTTATGGGACTTTCCCCCAAAACCGCCACCCGGATCGAAAATGGAACAAAAGTTGAGGTGGCCATTGCCGATGTACAGCAGGGAGATCAGCTGCTCATCCGCCCGGGAGAGCGAATTCCCGTGGACGGGCGTGTGGTGGGAGGTCGGTCCGCCGTGGATGAATCCATGCTTACGGGTGAACCGGTGCCCGTGGAAAAAACGGTGGATGACATGGTCACCGGCGGCACGGTGAACGGGGACGGGCTTTTGACCATATCCGCCACCCGGGTGGGGAAGGATACGGTTCTGGCCCAGATCATCCGCATGGTTCAGGAAGCCCAGGGCAGCAAAGCCCCCATCCAGGCACTGGCGGACCGGGTAGCGGCCGTGTTTGTCCCGGCGGTGATCGTTATCGCCCTGTTGACCTTCGGCGTCTGGTGGATGGCCACCGGCGAATTTGTCCCGGCCATGATCCGCATGGTGGCCGTACTGGTCATTGCCTGTCCCTGTGCCCTGGGACTGGCCACGCCCACCGCCATCATGGCCGGCACGGGCAAGGGGGCTGAAAACGGAATTCTGTTCAAGCGCAGCCAGGCTTTGGAAACCGCCGCCCGCCTCACCACCATCGTGCTGGACAAAACCGGCACCATCACCCGGGGAAAACCCGATGTCACCGATCTGATTCCGGCCCGGGATGCCGGCATCTCCCGGCAGGACCTGCTGGTTCTGGCCGCGTCCCTGGAGCAGGGATCCGAACACCCGCTCGGCCGGGCCGTGGTGGCCAATGCCCGGGAAAAGAATCTGGATCTGACCGACCCTGAATCCTTCAAAGCCCATTCCGGGTTCGGGATCCAGGGAACCGTCAACGGCAGGGACCTGCGCCTGGGCAAACCGGACTGGTTTGAGGCCCGGGTGACAGACAGCCTGGACAAACAGATCCGACTGCTTCAGAACCAGGGCAAAACCGTGATGGTCCTGGCGGAAGCGGACCGGTCCCTGGGCCTGGTATGCGTATCTGACGTGGTGAAACCCGAATCCGAACAGGCGGTAGCATCCCTGAAAAAGGAAGGCCTCCAGGTGGTGATGCTCACCGGTGACAATGCGGCCACAGCAAGGGCTATCGGCGCCCAGGTAGGGATAGACGACATTGTGGCTGATGTGCGGCCCGAGGAAAAGGCCGATAAAATTGATGAGATAAAAAAACGCAGTCTTTGGGTGGGGATGGTGGGGGACGGCATCAACGACGCCCCGGCCCTGGCCAGGGCCGATGTGGGCTTTGCCATCGGCACGGGCACCGATGTGGCCATTGAAACCGGGGATGTGATCCTGTCTTCGGGAAAGCTCACCGGGATTCCCACCGCCATTGCCGTGAGCCGCCGGACCATCAGAACCATCCGCCAGAACCTGTTTCTGGCTTTTGTCTATAACATTGTTCTGATTCCCGTGGCTGCCGGGGTCCTGGCACCCTTTGAGATTTTCCCGCATTTTCTGCGGCAGCTGCATCCCATTCTGGCGGCCCTGGCCCTGGCCGCCTCCAGCATATCTGTGGTGACCAACAGCCTGCGGCTCTATAGAACCGATATTGTCCGCAAATGACGCCGGTATCTGATCACACCATTTCTTGAACAAGGAGAAGATCATGCAGCAACCACTGGTGCTGGAAATATTTTCCGATTATGTCTGACCCTGGTGCTATTTCATTACCGGGCGTATTGAAAAACTGCAGGAAAAATTTGATTTACAGGTGATATGGCGGGCGTTTCCCCTGCATCCGGACACCCCGTCCCAGGGTATGCCCCTGGAAGCGCTGTTCCGGAAAAAAGGCATGGACGTGACGGTGGATCAGGTCATGGCCCGCCTGAAAAAAACCGCAGCCGAACTGGGGCTTCCCATGGGAGTGCGGACAAAAACCTTTAATACCCGCCTGGCCCAGGAGATCGGAATCTGGGCCCAGACCCGGGGTAAAGGCCACGCCTTTCACAATGCCGCGTTTCAGGCCTATTTTGCAGACGGCCGGAACCTGGCGGACAAAGCGGTTCTCATGGATCTGATCCGTTCTGCCGGCCTGGATCCGGATGCCGGACAAACGGTGATGGATGACCGCCTGTTTTCCGATGCCGTGGATGCCGACTGGCACCTGGCGGCCCGGAAACAGGTCACGGCCGTGCCCACCTTTTTCATGGGCCTGGAAAAACTGGTGGGAGCCCAGCCCTACGAGGCCCTGGAAAAACTGGTAATCCGGAACATGCCCTGATTCCTGCAAAACCTGTCTGAATATGTCAAAGACAATTGTGAAAAAAACAGGGATCTGCTAAACAACACCATGACCTTGAAACTTTCAGACATCATGGACCTGGACTACCTGCTGGCCCTGGATGAACGGCCGGAAACAGCGGATTCTGCAGACGCAATTGCCGAAAGAGACCGGGAGATTTTCCGGCAGATGGATGCAGGGAAAATGAACGACCGGAACCTGCTCCTGTCCTGGCTGGATTTCCGCAAACTGCTGTTTTTTGACCAGGCCGGCCCCAGCGGGTTCCGGCGGCTGCCCGGGCAGGTTTTTTCCCAGATCTTTGTCTGGGCGGCCCGGGGTCTGTCGCTGGCCGGGGCCGTGTCCGGCATGGCCCTGGTTTATGCATTTCTGGCCTACCACGGAACCCGGCCGGTGAATGTGGCCCTGTTTTTCTGTGTGTTCGTTTTGGTGCCTGTGGTTTTTCTTGTTCTCACACTGGCCGGACTGGTGGTACGGCATTTCAGACGCACTATTTCCGGTAACGGCATTTTTTTCTCCCTGGTATCGGTGTTTCTATTTCACATGGTGCCCAAAGCTGTAGAAAAAGTCTGGAAAAAATCTGGAAAATCCATCACAGACCCTGACCATAGCGGTTTCCATGACGTTTTATTTTTTATCCGGTCCCGAAAACAGGCATACGGGTATCTTTTTTTCTGGCCTCTGTTGACACTGCTATCTGTTTTCGCCCTTTTTTTCTCCCTGGGTGCTCTGGGCGGCACCCTGTTCCGGGTCACGTTCAGCGATGTGGCCTTTGGCTGGCAATCCACTTTGTCTGCCACCCCTTCCACCGTCCACGGCCTGGTGTCCCTGATATCGCTTCCCTGGGCGGCCTGGGTTCCGGATGCCCTGGCCGGCCCCACCCTGACGCAGGTGGAAGGCTCCCGGATCATCCTGAAACAGGGAATTGCCGAACTGGCCACCACCGACCTGGTTTCCTGGTGGCCGTTTCTGTGTTTGAGCATGCTCTGCTACGCCGTTGTTCCCCGGCTGCTGCTCATCATTGGGGCCGCCACAGCCCAGCAATTGATCCTGAACCGGTTTGAATTTCACCCCCCCCGGTTCCGGCGGCTGATCGTGCGCATGAAATCGCCGGTCATGGATATCGGTTATACGGAACTGCCCGGCAACCGGCCCGACCCTGAAAACTCCCCGGAAAATCCGGACCTGCAGGGTGCCACGGAATCCTCCACAGGGCCGACTTGTTCAGAAAAAGCCCGTCACCGGCCCGGCAGGGCCGACACACCGGTACCCAGGGATGCCGGCAAGGAAACGGCGGTTTCCACGGACATGACCCTGGGGACCCCTGCCGTGGTCCTGGCGCCGGCATCGGTCTGGGACCGGAATGCCGTGGACCGCATCCGGCCGCTCCTGGGCCGGCAGTTTCTTCTGGATGTCAAGCAGGTGGTTTCCATTGCCCTGGACCCGGATGCTGATTCACTGCTGCTGGGCCCTTCTGTTCTGGACGGGGCAGACCCGGTGGTGCTGCTCCAGGAGGTGTGGCAGCCCCCGATTCGGGGCCTTCTCCACTATCTGGTTCAGCTCAAGCAGGGCGTGCTGCGCGATAAAAACCTGTGGGTGCTTTTGATCCAGGCGCCGGACGAAGAGAACCTGGGCGTAGCCGACACGGACCGGGACGCCCGGGTCTGGCAGGAAACGGTCAGCCGGCTGGGACACCCGGACATTCAGGTGGAAAGGATCCGACCATGACACCGGATGCCATGACCCGGCCCACCCCGCTGCCCGTCCCTGAATTTGCCGTAATGGGGCATCCCAACGAGGGAAAATCAGCCGTGGTGTCCACCCTGACCGAAGATGACCAGGTCCGGGTCAGCCCGGTACCTGGAGAAACAAAGGTATGCCGGACCTATACC
>DATHSR010000157.1:0-10733 GCA_035464035.1 Desulfotignum sp.
TATCAGGATTTTCACGTGCTCAAAAACGTGTCCCTGACCGTGGAAACAGGGCAGGTGGTGGTGATGCTGGGTCCCAACGGGCACGGCAAGAGCACGGTGCTCAAATCCATCTGCGGCCTGGTGGAAAAGGTCAGCGGTGTCATTGAATATGAATCGGAAAATATTGCCGGCCTGGGATCGGAAAAACTGGTCAACATGGGGATCACCTATATCGCGGAAAACCGGGAGCTGTTTCCCCAGATGAGCGTGCTGGAAAACCTGAAACTCGGGGCCTATTCCCCGTCTGCCCGGCCCTTTGAAAAAGACAATCTGGAAAAGGTGTTTGATCTGTTTCCCCGGCTGCGGGACCGGCGCTCCCAGCTGGCATCCACCATGAGCGGCGGTGAAGCCCGGATGCTGGCCATTGCCAGGGGCCTGATGTCCAATGCCAGGTTTCTGGCCATTGACGAACCCTCTTTGGGGCTTCAGCCCAACCTGCGGGACGAGGTGGCAAGGATCATCCGGGAGATCAATACCCAGGGGATCACGCTGCTGGTGGTGGAGCAGAACATTCCCCAGATCACCACCCTGGCGGACAAGCTCTATGTGCTGGAGGAAGGGCGCATCAGTTTTGAAGGGTCCAAGGAAGATGCCCTGGGCAATGACCATTTAAAAGAAATTTTTCTGGGCATGTAGGAGACTTCCCCATGATCTTTGAAATTGCGGATGTCATTATCAGCGGCCTGATCAACGGGTCGGTCTATGCCCTCATGGCCGTGGGGCTGACCCTGATTTACGGGGTGTCCAGGGCTTTCAACTTTGCGTACGGATCCTTTTACAGTCTGGGGGGATATATCGCGTTTCTCCTGTTCGGCCTTTCCTTTATCAACCACTATTTTCTGGTGTTTCTGCTGGCGGCCCCCATCCTGCTGGTGTTCGGGTTTGCCGTGGAAAAAGTGCTGGTGGCCCCTTTGCGCAAACGCGATGACTGGGAGATCAAGGTGATGATGATCACCCTGGGGCTGGCCCTGCTTTTAGACAACGCTTACCAGGTGATATTCGGTGCCCGGATGAAATCGCTGCCCCCGTTCCTGGGCGGCGCATTCGAGGCCGGGGATTTTTATCTGTCCCACCAGGATGTGGGGATCTTTTTTCTGTCCATCGGCGGCATCCTGGTGTTCCGGTGGTTTCTCAACAACACCCGCACGGGCATGTCCGTTCGGGCCGTGGCCCAGAACCCGGCCGGGGCCCAGATCGTGGGCATTCCCAAGGAGTTTGTGTTTGCCGCCACATTCGCCATCTCCACGGTGATGGTGGGCATGGGCGGGATCCTTTTAGCCCAGAAATATTTCATCACCCCCATGGGCGGCTGGGATATCCTGGTCAAGGCCTGGGTGATCACGGCATTCGGCGGCATGGGCTCCATCCGGGGCGGGCTGTATGCCGCGTTCATCGTAGGGATGCTCGAAGCGTTCGTGGGATGGTATTTCGGCATGACCTGGACCCTGATCGTGCTGTTTGCCGTATTGCTGACCACCCTGGCGGTCCGGCCCCAGGGGCTGATGGGGAAATGGGGATAGACCGGGATGATGGATCATAAGCACATTACGGTAATGCTGGGGAGTATATGGGCCATTGTGGCCGTTCTGCCCCTGTTTTTCGGGGGAACCGATTTCATCATGCACATTCTGATCATGTGCCTGATCTGGTCGGTGGTGGCCTCGTGCTGGGACCTGATCATGGGGTTTGCCGGCATCTTTTCCTTCGGGCAGGTGGCGTTTTTTGTCATCGGGTCCTATACCTCGGCCATTGTCAGTGCCGGGTTCGGAATCCCGCCCATTTTTGCCGTGTTCATTGCCGGCGGATTCACCGCCCTGGTGGGCATCCTGGTGGGACTGCCCTGCCTCAAGCTCAAGGGCGCCTACATCGCCCTGGTCACCTTTGCCGTGCACATGATCCTGGAACCGGTCCTCAAGGGAGACATCGGTCAGGCCATCGGCACGGGCGGCACCCGGGGGCTGCTGTCCATCGAACCCATGACCCTGTTCGGATACACCTTTACCACGGCCAGTCCCATTCCCTATTTTTACCTGTTTTTTCTGGTGGCCGTGGTGTGTTCGGTGATCATTCTTCTGGTGATCCGGTCCCACTGGGGCACGGCGTTCCTGGCATTGAAGGATTCCCAGGAATTTGCCGCCTGCCTGGGGGTGTCCGCCTTTAAATACAAACTCATGGTGTTTGCTTTGACCTCGTTTCTCACGGGCATGATGGGCGGGTTCTACGCCCATTACGTGGGCATGCTCTCCACAAGGATGCTGGGCATCGACCTGTTTGTCACCCTCATGGTGATCCTTGTGATCGGCGGGGTGGGCAAATTTCCCGGCGCCATCATCGGGGCGTTCATCACCATTGCCATCAACGAGCTGCTCTCGCCTTTAGGGCCCTACCGGCCCATCACCATGGGCGCCATGGTGGTGATCCTGGTGCTGGTGCTGCCCGACGGCATTGTGGGGCTGATCCAGAAGCTGTTCCGCAGCAGCCGGGGGCGCGTGTCACCGAAAGAACCCTGATGCTGAAGGATATGCGGTATCATAACCTGAAAACGGCGGTGCTGTTTCGATCGTTCGCAGCGGCTGAAAATTTCAGCCATGCCGGTGCAATAATCTGATTTTAAAATAGAAGAGGAGTCCCGTAATGAAACGCAGAAAATCATTTTTACAAGCGTCACGGCTGGTATCGGTCCTTTTGTTTTCAGTGGTTGCAGCAGCCTTTTGGGGCAATGCGTGGGCCGCATCCCATGGTTCGGATTCAAAACAAGGCGTCCGTATCGTCACGGGTCCTTCCCCCATCGAGGGGGATGTGCTGAACCATCCCGATGACATCACCCTGTACAATGAGCATCTGGCCCTGACCCTGGCCGTGGGCAGCCCCAATTTCTGGGGCATGACCAACGGCAGCATCTCCAACCTGGCGGTCATGCAGGGACCCGATACCTTCGGGGTCAATATTATCAATGATGTGGAATTTCTGGTCAATTCCTGGACCGCCACGGGCGGCTCTCTGAAGGCCGAGGCGACCATCATTCATAACACCCCTGAAAAAGGGGAGGTCCAGGCGGTGAGCACCTGGCTGGGGGAGGGCAAAACCAATCCCCTGGAGGTGGTGTCAACCTATACCCTGGAAAAAGACAGCCCGGTGGTCTTACTGCACACCCGGGTTTTCAACCCCGGTCCCGACACCTATGCCGACCTGAAGAGCGGTTACTCCATGAGCGGCCTGGCCGCATTCATGTTCGGCCCCTTCGGCTATCACACCCCGGATGTCCGGGCCCGGAACATCCATGTGGGAACAAATGCGGGAGAGCCTTTCGGCGATTTTGTGGTCAGCTATACAAAGGATTATGCCGTCACCCTTCAGATGGATGATACCCAGATATACCGGGGCACCACCGGATACAAGGACCTGCACCACAACTATGACCTGGCCCCCGGGGAATCCCGGACATTTTCCGGGGAACTCCAGGTGATTCCCAGGGGCGACACCAGCGCGTTCATGGCACGGATGATCGAGAAAAAAGGGCTTGCCTGGGCCGAGGTGTCAGGCGTGGTGGCAGCGGATGACGGAACCCCCTATTCCCATCCGGTGATAGTGGTGGAACGGGAAGGCCGGTTCAAAGGCAGTTTTGACGGGTCCCAGAATCTGCCTTCCGATGAGCTTCATGTTCAGATCCAGCCCTTTGTCTGGCACAAGGGGGATGCGGACGGCAGTTTTTCATTCCGCCTGCCCGAAGGCGAGTACCGGATTTATGCCGATGCTCCGGGCTACACCGCATCGCCGGCCCAGTCGGTGGGCATCCGTTCCGGCGGAAACCTCACCCTTTCCTATACCGGAGACAATGCCATTGTGAGGGGGGGCAGCGTAATCCTGACAGTGACCGACAAGGAGACGAAAAAACCGGTGGATGCCCGTATCGAGGTGGAGGGGCCGGTGCCTGCCGTCAAATATCTGGGTGCCCGCACCTATTTTACCGCACTGGACCCGGTGGGTCAGGCGGTCATTCCCCTGCCGGTGGGAGAATTCGCCTTCAAGGTGATGTCCGGCGCCCATTTTTTCAGCCTGCCCGAAACCGTGACGGCAACGGTGGCTTCCGGTCAGGAACAGCCGCTTTCCGCAGCTGTTGAAACCTGGATCCAGCCCCAGAAGGAACAGTGGTACAGTGTGGACCTGCATCATCACACCGATATCGGCGACGGCAGCACCTCTCCGGAAGATCTGGTGAAATCCCAGCTGGCCGGGCGATTGGACCTGATTTTTGTGAGCGACCATGATTCCGTGGAAAGCCATGGGCCGGTCAAATCCTTTGCCGACGCCAGGGGGATCGGGATGATTCCCAGCCTTGAAGTGTCTCCGGGATGGGGGCACTTCAATATTCTGCCCATGCCCCTTGGCGGAGAGATCATTGCCCCTGCCCTGCCGGCGAAAGAGATCATTGCCGCAGCCCATGCCAAAAGCGCCCTGGTCATCGTCAATCATCCCTATACCGACTACGGGTATTTCAGTAACCGGGAGATCGCTCCCGGCGGGTATGACCCGGATTTTGACCTCATCGAGCTGCAGCCGACCCTGGATCTTTCCAAACCCAAGAACGCCGATACCAGGACCCTGGAAGCAGCCATGGCGTTATGGAGCGACCATGCGGCCGGCAAGGGCAAGGCCTGTTACCTGACCGGCGGATCAGACACCCATGACGTGGCTTCTTCCACCCTGTATTCGGGCATGATCCGCACCTTTGCCAGGGTAGAGGGAGAATTCGGGCCGGCCGGTTTCATCCAGGCGGTGGCCCAGGGAAGATCCTATGCCTCCATGGGTCCTCTTTTCTTTACCAAAGAGATCCATTTCGGGGACCGGGCAGCGCTTAAATCCGGTGAAAAAATGGTACTGGAACTGGAAGCCTTTGCCGTGAACGGTCTGGACACGGTGGAGCTGTATACCAGCGGCACGCCCATCGGCAGTCCGGCAGATGTGGCTTCCTTTGAGGGCAGCGTGAAAAAGGAGCGCGTTTCCTTTACGGTGGCACCTGCAGAGAGTACCTGGTATAGTTTCATTGCCCGGGACAAGGCGGGAAAGCCGGCCATTTCCAACCCGGTATGGATCGTGGTAACACCCTGATCGTCCGCCACGGCGGCCAGGGGCAGAAGCGATCAGACCGGAATAATCCATTAACGTTTAACAGACAGGAGAATCACAATGAAGAAAACTCTCAGCATCGTACTGATGTTCATAATCAGCCTTGCGGCAGCCCCGGCCCTCATGGCCGAAGACACCATCAAGGTGGGGGTGCCCCTGGCCATGACCGGCCCCTACACCGACACCGGTGACAACTACTGGAAAGGCATCAAGATGGCCATTGACGAGATCAATGAAGCCGGCGGGCTTCTGGGAAAACCTTTGGAGCCGGTCCGGTTCGACACCCAGGAGTTTGCCCCTGAGCGGGTCATGCAGGGGGCGGACTATCTGTGCGGCCAGATGAAGGTCGATTCCGTGCATGCCGGCTGGGCCGGCTGGGGCCAGGATGTCCGGGCCTACGGCAAGTACACGGCCCCGTTTTTTGCCGATGACGGGTCCCAGGCGGCCGTGGATGTGTTCAACGAGGACAGGGAACAGTACAAAAACATCTTCCAGCTCACGGACACCGGTATCAACCAGGCCCAGTCCATGTTCAATGTGCTCATGGCCCTGCCCTATGAATACCCCAACAAAAAAGCGGTGATCATTACCGCAGACGATGCCTGGGGCACGGAAGTGGGGGACACGTTGAAAAAGAACTTTACGGAAAAAGGCTGGGAGGTGGCCATGCATGAACTGGTGCCCTACGGTACCAACCAGTGGGGGCCGCTGCTCACCCAGATCCGCAGAATCAAGCCCGCCATCATCCATGTGGAGATCGTGTCGGCCCAGGAAGTGATCACCTTTTTCAGGCAGTTCATGCAGCGGCCCACCAACTCCATTTTGAGTTACGGCTACTCCCTGGTGCCCAGGGAAGTGGTGGAAACCATGGGAACCGAAGCCGACGGCCTGCTGGGTGAAGTGCCCACGGCCATGCCCACCCCCGAAGCCCCCACTCCCGAAGCCCAGGCCTGGCTGGACCGGTTTGAAGCCATCTGGGGGCATCTGCCCCAGGCCGGCTCCTGGGCTGCCTATTCCGGTGTCAAGGCATGGGCTGCGGCCGTGGAAGCGGTCGGGGATGAGAAAAACCATGATGCCGTATCCGACCATATCGCCACCCACGGCTACAAAGGGGAAACCGGGTGGTGGAAATGGGATGAAGACCATGTGATGCGGGCCGGCGGGGATGTGCCCATCGCCCATTTCCAGGTCCAGAACGGAGAGATGGTGGCCATCTTTACAGATCCGCCCACCAAACCTTACAAGGACTACCAGTTCCAGGTCCCCAGATGGATCAAGCAGTAGAAACAGGGACCCCAGCCTCGTGAACGGATTTGAAAAAAAATGCCAGATATGGGGCTGGGGTCTGTTTATCATCTCAGCGGCCTTTTTCCTGACCGCCGCAGTCCGGACCGGAGACTGGGCGGGATTTCTGGGGGCCCTGTTTTTCTTTGTGGCCTGTTTTGTGTTCCTGGTGCCGGTGCTCCGCCGGTGAGACTATTCCGGGGTCAGACCGATGCCGTATTTTTTCATCTTTTTGTACAACAGGGTCCGGTGGATGCCTAAAAGCGTCGCCTGAACAAACCGTCTCATCCTTCTTGACCGGCCGGCTGGTTTTTCCCTGAAAAATATGGTACACGATCCTTACAGCGTTATTAAAACAGTGCGTTACGCATTTTGAAAAGGAAAAACCCAGCATTCATGAAAACTGAAAATCAAACCAGCCCTTACACCTGCCGGGAATACAGAGAGGAAATGATCCTTCTGGCACTTCAGAAAAAACTGTCCGCCCCGGACCTGACCCCGGAGGAAAAAGCGCACCTTGTGGCGGAGATCGCCCGGGTGGAAGCCCGGATGGGCATGGATTGAGGGGTTTTAAAAAATCAAGGAAGCGCGCCATGAAGACAAAAGAACTGATCAAGAAGGAAAACCAATTCGGGGCGAAAAACTACAAACCTCTGGATGTGGTGCTCAGCAGAGGATCGGGCATCTGGGTCTGGGATGTGGAGGGCAACCGCTACATGGACTGCCTGTCCGCCTATTCCGCCGTGAACCAGGGCCACTGCCATCCGAAAATCTATCAGGCCCTGGTTGACCAGGCCAAAAAACTCACCCTCACCTCGAGGGCTTTCCGCAACGACCAGCTGGCCCTGCTGTATGAAGAGCTGTGCGACCTCACCGACTCCCACAAGGTTTTGCCCATGAACTCCGGGGCCGAGGCCGTGGAAACCGTGATCAAGTGCGCCAGAAAATGGGGATATGAATCCAAGGGCGTGACAAAGGACAAAGCAGACATTATCGTGTGCGCCGACAATTTTCACGGCCGGACCCTGTCCATCATCGGGTTCAGCACCGATGAGAACGCCCGGCAGAACTTCGGGCCCTTCACCCCGGGGTTCACCATCATTCCCTTTGGGGATGCCGATGCCCTGGCGGCCGCCATCACGCCGGACACCGTGGCCTTTCTGGCGGAACCGGTCCAGGGGGAAGCCGGGGTGATCATTCCGCCCAAGGGCTATCTCAGGCGGGTCAGAGAAATCTGCACACAAAAGAACGTGCTCATGATTTTAGATGAGATCCAGACCGGTCTGGGCCGCACCGGCAAGCTTTTAGCCGAGGAGCACGAAGGGGTGCAGGCGGACCTCACCTTGATCGGCAAGGCCCTGTCCGGCGGGTTTTACCCGGTATCGGCCGTGCTGTCCAACGAGGCGGTGCTGGGCCTTCTCCAGCCGGGCCAGCACGGTTCCACCTTCGGCGGCAATCCTCTGGCCTGTGCCGTGGCCCGGGCCGCCCTCAAAGTGCTGGTCGAAGAAAACATGATTGACAACGCGGCAGCGATGGGCGCATACTTCCTGGAACAGCTGCAGAACATCCGGCATCCGGCCGTCAAAGAGGTCCGGGGGATCGGCCTGATGATCGCCATCGAACTTCACACCGGCACTCCGGGCGGCGCCAGGGCCGTGTGCGAAGCCCTCCAGGAAAAAGGGCTCCTGTGCAAGGAAACCCACACCTGGACCATCCGGTTCGCCCCGCCCCTGGTGATCACGAAACCGGACATCGACTGGGCCATGGAACAGATCCGGGAGGTGTTTGCAGAATTGAACTGACGGGTGTTCATGCTTTTTCAAAATCCGGGGAGGTATCATGAAACATCTGATTATCGGAAATGGAATCGCCGGAATCAATGCAGCCAGGGCCATCCGCGAAATGGATGCCGGCGCTGCCATTTTCATGGTCAGCGATGAGACGTTTCCCCCTTACAGCCGCCCCATGATCTCCTATGTCCTGGAAGGGTCCGAACCCCACGCCAAACTGCCCCTTTTTGCCGGCAATGTATATGAATCGCTGAATATCACCCCTGTTCTGGGACACCGCGTGGCGCACCTCGATGTGGGAGCCCGGTCTGTCCGGCTTGAAAACGGCACGGAGATCGATTTTCAGAGGCTTTTGATCGCCTCGGGGGCCGATGCCAGGCAGATCCGGGTTCCGGGGGCCGATCTGGGCAATATTTTCACCCTGCGGACCCAGAAAGATGTGCAGGATCAGCTGAAGGCCGTTTCACGGGGGGTGAAATCAGCCCTGGTGCTGGGGGGCGGGCTGGTGGGATTCAAGGCGGCCCATGCCCTGTTGAAGCGGAAAATCAAGGTCACCATGCTGATCACATCGGCGTATCCTTTGGCCATGCAGGTGGATGAAACCGCCGGGAAAATGATTCTTGCGGAACTTCAGGCCCATGGATTGTCCGTCAAAGTCGGGGTCAGTGTCACCGCGTTTGACGGCGATGATACGGTCAGAAACGCCCGTCTGGATTCAGGCGAAACACTGGACTGTGACCTGGTCATCGTGGGCAAGGGCGTGGACCCGTCTCTGGGGTTCATCCCGGAGAACGGCATCGAGATGGCTACCGGTATTCTGGTGGACCCATATCTTTGTTCCAATATTCCGGAGATCTATGCGGCCGGTGATACGGCCGAAACCTATGATATTGCCCGTCAAACCCGCTGGGTCAATGCCATCTGGCCGGAAGCCGCCGTCCAGGGCCGGATCGCCGGATTCAACATGGCCGGCAGAAAGGTGGCCTGTCCGGGCAGTCTGGGCCGGAACGTCATGAGAATTTACGGCCTGGATGTCATGACCATGGGACTGGCGAATCCGGATAATACCGATGATCTTGAGATCATTCAGGCCGGGCATGAAAAAGCCGGGGCTTACCGCCGCCTGGTATTTCGCGGTGATATCCTTGTGGGCGCCGTGCTGATCAATCAGATCGAGCAGGGCGGCATGTTGCGGGCCATGATCGAAAACAGGGTTTCTGTCAGAATCCCGGGCAGATACCTGATGTCCCTGGACTTCAATTACAGCCGTCTGCTGTAAACAGATAATGTACAAGGGCGGTAAAAGCCCGAAACGGGGTGACGTTCTTATATCCGCTCAAAGGAGGACCGATGAAACAAGTCATTGTCAATCCGGAAAAATGCGTGGGGTGCATGCAGTGCATGCTGGCCTGCGCGGCAGCACATGCAAAATCCGAATCCCTGTTTGAAGCCGTGCAGGAGACCCCGACGCCCCGGCCCCGGGTGCATGTGGGGGCCGGGATGTTCAACCAGGGATTTCCCAACCGGTGCCGCCACTGCGATCCTGCACCCTGCCGGCTGGCCTGCCTTACCGGAGCCATATTTCGGGATGCCGCCACACACACCGTACTCATCAACCCGGACCGGTGCATCAACTGCGCCTCGTGTGCCATGGCCTGTCCCTACGGGGTCCTGCGGTTTCATGAAGATGCGGCAGCCCCGCCGGGAAAAGCGGTGGCCGTGAAATGCGACAACTGCGATGCGCGCATTGCCCGGGGAAAAATCCCGGCCTGTGTAGAGACCTGCAAGACCGGGGCCCTGATCTACGATGAAATGACCCATGCCATGAATGAAAAAACCCGGCAGGTGGCCCGGACCATGTCGGTTGATCCCGCCACCCGGAGTGTTCCGGATACGGTCGCCCTTTACAACACCATGAAACAGGCCGCCATACAGGCTGGTACAGCAATAAGGAGGTGAATATGTTTGACCCGAAAACAGATGTTTCAGTGACCAGCGACGGCAATCAGTTGTTTGACAAAGCAGTCAGAGACAACGTGGAAACCGTGTGGCACCGTCACGACGCCCAGCAGCCCCAGTGCGGCTTCTGCGACATGGGGCTGTCCTGCCGGATCTGCATCATGGGCCCCTGCCGGGTGGATCCGTTCGGCCAGGGCCCCCAGACAGGCGTCTGCGGCGCAGATGCCGATATCATCGTGGCCCGGAACCTGTGCCGCATGATTGCCGCAGGTGCCGCATCCCATTCCGATCACGGCCGGGACCTGGTGGAAGTGCTCCAGGCGGTTTCCAAAGGCGAGGCCCCCGGGTACAAGATCCGAAGTGAGGAAAAACTCAGACGGGTGGCCGGCGAATACGGTCTGGCAACCGACGGGAAAGACACCCTGGCCGTTGCCGGAGAGCTGGCCGATGCCATGATGGAAGATTACGGCATGCGACAGAAATCGGTGACCCTGGTCAATCGGGCACCTGAAAAGCGCCGCAAAATCTGGGAAA
>DATHSR010000158.1:0-2429 GCA_035464035.1 Desulfotignum sp.
GGTGTCCGGTCTCAAGAAAGGCGCAGCCGTGGATCTGGCCGGGGTCCGGGTCGGACAGGTATCTGCCATCTCCATTGACACCCAACATCTGGTGGCAAAAGTGACCCTGGAGATTGACAGTCACATCGAGATTTCCGATGACAGCATCGCCTCGGTGAGAACCGCAGGCATCATCGGTGAAAAATTCATTGAAATTCTGCCCGGCGGATCAGACATCATGCTGTCCCCCGGAGATCTGATAGAAAATACGGAATCATCCCTGGATATTGAATCCTTGATCAGAAAATTTATTTTTGAGGGCAGCGCCCCGTAACCATTTGCAACATCAATCAGATCTTTTCAACTATCAGCGTTTATTTAAGGATATCGGTCAAATGAAAAATATATATCGGTCGGTGTGTCTTCTGGGACTCTGTGTCCTGATCGCCACCGGGTCGACGGCATGGGCCCAGGATGCGTCCGGAAAAGAACACAAGACCCTGCATCACCCGGCGGCGGAAACCGAAACAGTGTCTGACGATGCACTGGACTATGACCTGTTTGATGAATTTGAAAACGGAACCCGGACCGATCAGGTGTCGGACCCCCTCTATCCTTTCAACTATGCCATGTATGTATTCAATGACCGGCTTTACTTTTATGTGCTCAAGCCGGTTGCAAAAGGATATGAGGCGGTGATGCCGATCCCGGCCAGAAGAGGGATACGCAATTTTTTCCACAACCTGATGTTTCCGGTCCGGTTTGTGAACAACCTGCTCCAGGGAAAGCTGGAACAGGCATCTGATGAATTCGGCATCTTTCTGGTGAATTCCACCGCCGGCATTCTGGGGTTCAACCAGGTGGCCCAGAAATACCTGGACATGCACACCAGCCAAGAAGATCTGGGCCAGACCCTGGGCACCTATCGGATCAGGGAGGGGTTTTACCTGGTGCTCCCGGTGCTGGGGCCTTCCACCCTTCGGGATGCGTTGGGCAGGGCAGGGGATTCCTTCATCACCCCGGTCAATTACGTGGAACCCTGGGAACTGGAATGGGGGCTCAGGGTGCTGGATGTCGTGAACCGGACATCCTTCCACATCGGAGATTATGAGGCCATGAAAAAAGCGGCCTTAGATCCCTATGCCGCCATCCGGGACGCCTATATCCAGAACCGGCAGATGCAGATCAAAAACTGACCGGAAAAAGATCGCTGCGCCTGAAGGGCAGAAAATACCGCATCCGGTGAGACCGGACACGGGCCAGGTCTTTCGGATCCAGGGTCACGAAGTGCAGGTGATTTTTTCCGGACAAGGACCGGGAAATCAGGTTTCCGTCCGGACCCACCACTACGGCCAGACCGGGAAACTGCAAGCCCGCCCCATTGTCGCCGGTCTGGTTCACAGCGGCGATGAACAAGCCGTTGTCAAATGCCCTGGCAGGCAGATGCCGCATCCAGGAGGCAAATTTCTCCCTGGATGTCCCCCGGGGGGATGCGTGGGGCAGAATGATCAGATCCGCACCTGCCAGGGCCATGGCCGTTGACAGTTCAGGAAAATGGGCGTCATAGCAGAGCTGTATCCCGAACCTCACCCCTTTGTGATTGAAAAGCGGCATCCGGGTGCCGGGGGTGAACACCCCCTGCTCGTTGGGGGCGGTGTGGAGCTTGCGGTATCTGCCCGTGGGCGCCTTGGGCGTAAATACCAGGTGCGACCCATAAATCTGTCCATTATCCGCCTTTTCAACCAGTCCTGCCAGAATCGCCAGATTCAGATCATCGGATAACCGGGTGAACCTTGTGATGAGATCAGCGTCCACGATCCGGGCAATGGATCGCACCTGACTGCCGGTGCCGTAACCGGTCAGGTTCATCTCCGGAAAAACAATCATGTCCGCTTTTTTCCGGGCAGCGGCCTGGATGATCGCAACACAGGTGTTCAGATTGTCTTCAAAATTGCCGCACGGACAGGTGGTGACGGCAAGGCACAGGGTGACCGGCGTCATAGCTTGAAATTGGCCGATATCTTGAAGACCCGGGTGGCCGGCAGATTCAGAATCGGCACCACCCCGGTGGTCCGGGATATTTCATTCAGGTTTTCCTGAATCAGTTCCCGGGAAGGCGTGATGAATGTAAACCAGATGTTGAAGGCATGGTCCCGCATGTAATTATGGGTGACACCGGGGTAGGCATTGACGGTCCGGGTAAACAGGTCGATTTTTTTTTCCGGAACACTGGCTGCGCACAAGGTGGAATAATACCCCAGCCGGTCCGGGCTGAAGTTCCCGCCGATGCGCCGGATCAGCAAATCCTGCTTCAGGGCGCGGATTCTTTCCATGAGTTCTTCTTCAGAAAGCCCCAGCCTATCCGCCAGGATCCGGTAGGGTCTGGCATCAATGGGAAAGTCTGTCTGAATCAGATTGAGAATGGCCTTGTCTGTGTCGCTGATGGTGTT
>DATHSR010000159.1:0-4061 GCA_035464035.1 Desulfotignum sp.
TTCGAACACAGGGGCCGGGGCCGGGTCATCATACAGATTCCTGTTTTAGGCCGGTACGCCGGGGTTGAAATCGATGCGGACCAGGTGGAAAAAATCCCGGGCCTCCTGTCATAACACCTTGACTTTTTATTTATTTTTAAATAAACCCTTTCAGAAACAGATGATCTTTCCCACAAAGAATACGAGGATGTATGAACAAACTTGAATTGATTTCCGCTTTAAAAGACCGGACCAACCTGACCAAAGCCGAAGCTGCGGAAGTGGTGAGAATCTTTTTCGATGCGCTTTCCGATGCCTTCATCAACGGCGAACGGGTTGAAATCAGGGGGTTTTGCAGCTTTCACATCAAGGAGTACAAAAGCTATGTGGGCCGGAATCCCAAAACCGGGGAGCAGGTGGAGATCCCCCCCAAACGGCTGCCGTTTTTCAAATGCGGGAAAGAACTCAAAGAGCGGGTCGATTATTAGTACCATGCCCCAGATGCCCCATGTCTCTTGATAAAACCGACCGTCCAGCAGCCATATCTGAACTCGCCCAGATCGTCCGGAACAAAAAAATCCCCAATGCCCTGCTGTTCACCGGCAACCCCGGCGCAGGACGGCACCGGGCAGCCCTCTGGCTGGCAAAGGCCCTCAACTGTGCCGCCGGCGGCCCTGAGCCCTGCAACCGCTGCCGCTCCTGCACAAAGATCACCGGTCACCTGCACCCGGACATGATCCGGGTGGGGCCTGCAGACAGTAAAAAAGCCATCACCATCTCCCAGATCCGTCAGATATCGGCCGTGACCGCAACCCGGCCCCACGAGGCCGCCGCCCGCATGGTGCTCATCTCTTCGGCCCACCAGATGAACCTCCAGGCCCAGAACGCCCTGCTCAAGGCCCTGGAAGAGCCGCCCGGCAACACGTTTTTCATTCTTGCGGCCAGGGACACGGCCGGACTGCTGCCCACCATCCTCTCCCGGTGCCGGCACCTGCATTTTTTCCCTTTGACCGGCCGGGCCCTGGCCGCGCACCTGGCTGAACACTGGGCCGTGGATGAACGGTCCGCCCGCATTGCCGCCGGCACCGCCGGCACAGACCTGGACCTGGCGCTGACCCTGATCGGGCAGGCACCCCCCGGGAGCCCCGGCACCCCCGAAGACCCGGACATCCCGGCCGGCCGGGGAGATCAGGACGGCACCCGGGCCCCGGACCCCCCGGCCGTGGACTGGCCGGCCACCCGGACCTGGCTGATCGGGCAGCTGTGCACCCTGATTGCCCCTTCTGCCCCCCGGCAGATGGAGACCGCACTGCGGCTGTCCATGTTTCTGAGCCAGGGCCCGGACTTTTTAAACCCCGGCCTGGCGGTCATGAGAGCCTTTTTCCGGGACCTGTTGGTTTTCGGTCATGCCCCGGAAAAAATAGTTAACCTTGATTTTTTTGACTTTTTTCAGGATATTAATACCCGGGCCAATGACCGGCCGTTTCTGACCTGGATGGCCGACCTGCATGAAACCGAACGGCGGCTTTTATCCAACAGTTCGGCCCGCATGGCCCTGGACCGGTTTTTCCTGAAACTGATACACAGATGAGGAACAGCTTTTCATGACCTTTGTGACAGGCGTTAGATTCAAACCCGCCGGCAAGATCTATGATTTTGACAGCCGGAACATTGCCCTTGAAATCGGAGACCCGGTCATTGTCGAAACCGAACAGGGCCTGGGGTTCGGCCAGGTGGTCAAACCGCCCGTGGAGACGGACACCGGCGGAAAAACCTTCAGACAGGTGCTCCGGGCCGCCACCCCGGACGACCTTGTCAAACGCCAGGAACTCATGGCCCTGGAAGCCGAGGCCCACGCCTTCTGCAACCAGTGCATCAGGGATCTGGGACTGGTCATGAACCTGTTCTGCGTGGAAAGCACCTTTGACAGAATCAAGCTGACTTTTTTCTACACCGCTGACGGGCGGGTGGATTTCAGGCAGCTCATCAAGCTGCTGGTCAAGGAGTTCAACCTGCGCATCGAGATGCGCCAGGTGGGCATCCGGAACCTGTCCAAGCACTGCGGCGGCGTCGGCAAATGCGGCCGGGAATTCTGCTGTGCCACGTTTCTGCACAATTTTGAACCCATCTCCATTAAAATGGCCAAGGAGCAGGGCCTGTCCCTGAACCCCACCAAGATCTCCGGGGTGTGCGGCCGGCTCATGTGCTGCCTGACCTATGAAAACCAGACCTACCAGCAACTGAAGAAAAAAATGCCCCGCCTGGGAAAACCCGTGACCCTGGACCAGGGAAACGGAAAGGTGGTGCGCCAGAACATTCTCAAACAGACGGTCACCGTGAAAATGGAGGACAACTCGGAAATAGAGGCACCGGTGACCGAAATATCCGGAACCGATTAACCCCTGGCCCCGGGGACACCCCCTGCAGGGGCCATACAGACAGACACAGGATCAGCCATGGACGTCAGAACCCGGTATTTTACCACCCCCATATATTATGTGAACGCCAAACCCCACTTAGGCCATGCCTACACCACCATTGCCGCGGATGTCACCACCCGCTTCAACCGGATGGACGGGCATGACACCTATTTTCTCACCGGCACCGACGAGCACGGGGACAAGATCGTCCAGGCCGCTGAAAAACAGCACCAGACCCCGGCGGTCTATGTCGACCGGATCAGCCGCCTGTTCCAGGACCTGTGGCCCCGGCTTTTTGTGAACAACGATCAGTTCATCCGCACCACAGACCCGGCCCATATCCGTGTGGTGGAAATGCTGCTCCAACGGATCCATGACAACGGAGACATCTATTTTTCCAGTTATGACGGGCTCTACTGCTTCGGATGCGAGCGGTTCTACCAGGAACGGGAGCTTGTGGACGGCAAGTGCCCGGACCACGGGGTGGCCCCCTCGGCCATCAAGGAATCCAACTATTTCTTTAAAATGAGCCGATACCAGGACTGGCTCATCGACCACATCAAGACCCACCCGGGGTTTATCCACCCCCGGCAGTATGAGACCGAACTGCTTTCCTTTCTCAGGGAGCCCTTGGAGGACCTGTGCATCTCCCGGCCCAAATCCCGGCTCACCTGGGGCATCACCCTGCCCTTTGACGACAATTTTGTGACCTATGTGTGGTTCGACGCCCTGACCAACTATATTTCCGCCCTGGGGTATCCCGATGGTCCCCTGTTTGAAAAATTCTGGCCCGCGGCCCGGCATTTTGTGGCCAAGGACATCATCAAGCCCCACGGCATCTACTGGCCCATCATGCTCAAGGCGGCGGGCATCCCGCTTTACAACGGGCTGAACGTCCACGGGTTCTGGAATGTGTCCGGCAGCAAGATGTCCAAGTCCGTGGGCAATGTCACCGATCCGGTGGCGGTCACCGACCGGTACGGGGTGGATGCGTTCCGGTATTTTCTGATGCGGGAGATGGTGTTCGGCCTGGATGCCAACTTCACCGAAGATGTCCTGGTGGCAAGGATCAACGCCGATCTGGCCAACGACCTGGGCAACCTGTTTTCACGGGTTCTGTCCATGAACCTGAAATATTTTGACGGGGCCGTCCCCCCAAAGGACCCGGCCGCGTTTGCGGACCTGTCCCTGGCAGCCGAAGCCGGCGACACCGTGGCCCAGTTCCGGGCCGCCATGGCCGGGTATGAATTCCACAGGGGCCTGGAGGCGGTGTGGCAGTTCATTTCCCGGATGAACAAGTATATCGACACCCAGGAGCCCTGGCACCTGGCCAAAGACCCTGACGCCCGGCCCCGGCTGGCCGCGGTGATGGAAAACCTGCTCACCGGACTTTGCACTGTGGCAGCCCTGATCTTTCCGGTGATGCCCGGCACCAGCGCAAAAATGTTCAGCGCCCTGGGGGTGGTCCTGCCGGAAACCGGATTCTTCCCCCTGGACCAGGTGGCCCGGTGGGGACAGATCACTGCCGGCAGCGGCCTTGAAAAACCCGCCGGCCTGTTTCCACGGATCGATGTGGCAAAAAAGCCGGCCCAGTAACGCACCCTTTATTTTCACAAGGAGCCGAGGACCGTGTATCTCTCTGAAAAACATACCACCTGGCGC
>DATHSR010000160.1:0-7127 GCA_035464035.1 Desulfotignum sp.
ATTTTCTTTTGACAGATCTTCTCCTGCCTATGCAAAAACCGGGTTGATCATGGTGAGGTTCTCACGCACAGGAAAAAAAGACCAGTTCAGGACATGGGCGGGAATGCGGGCGTCGACCTCAATGCAGGACAGGTGAAGGTGGGGCAGCAGGGCCGACCCCCTGGCCCGGGTATCTGCAAGACGGGCAATAACCTGGCCGGGCCCTACAGGGGTCCCCGGGGCGATGCCTCTGCTGGGAGTCAGGTGGGAAAAAACCTCCAGCATCCGGGTGGGAGCGGACGGATAGCCTGCCACCGCCACCACCAGGCTCTGGCCCAGAAAATCCTCGCACACGTTGATAACGGTACCGGCC
This sequence comes from Desulfotignum sp., assembly GCA_035464035.1. Taxonomy (GTDB): domain Bacteria; phylum Desulfobacterota; class Desulfobacteria; order Desulfobacterales; family Desulfobacteraceae; genus Desulfotignum. The sequence continues at coordinate 353 of DATHSR010000160.1, forward strand.
GACCACGCCGGAACACAGGCGCCGGCCGCCAGATGATGCATCTGGTGATCCAATGTCCGGGAAAAGGTGATATCGATGCCTTCATGGGCCGCAGCACGCGTTCCGAAGTCTCCCCACCATTTGAGGGTGCTTTCGGAAAGCATGCCCGGGTAAAACAGCCACTGGATGCCCGATGTCAGCTTGTTGGTTGAAGCCAGAACCGCCAGATACTGACTGAACCGGGTCATCACACCGCTCTGAGAATGATCTTGTGCCCCATCAGATTGATCTCTTCTATGATGCCGGATACCTGCTTCTGGTCCCCCAGAAGACCTCTGAGAACAAACCGGTTCTCACCGGCCGGGGAGATGGCTGCCACATTTTCCATGATCAGGGTTTCGGTATTGTTCTCTATCAAATACACATTGGATTCACACATAACTGCTCTCCATGGGTTGCCTGCGGGTAAACAATGCGGCATCATAGCATTGCAACCGTCCCGGGCGCAAGGTTCCGGGACAGACAAAATCGGGTGTCTCGTTGAAAAAACCCTTTGGACGGACTTCATACCCGGCAAAGATAATGAACATTGAACGGATCATGATCCATTTCAATGACCTGGATCTTTTCAAAACCAGCCTGTCTAAGCAAAGATACCGCCTGTTCCCGTCCCCACATCATGCCCAGCCCCCTGCCCTGGTCAGACAGTCCCACCGGCATGCAGTGCATGAGGCTGACCGTATAGAGAAACGGCCCCATGGGATGGTCCATGTTTCCCGACAGATGGCTGGCGGCATCGATGTCGACCATGGAAAACAGGCCCCCTTGCGCCAGCATGTGCCGGACCCCTTTGAGTGCGGCCAGCGGATGGGACTGATCATGGACCGCGTCAAAGGCGGTGACATAATCAAATGCCTGGAAAAAACGGGCATTTGCATCAATTTTTGATGCATCCGCAACCTGAAAGTTCAGATTTTCCAGCCCCAGATCCGCCGCCCCTTGCCGGGCCGCTTCAATGGCAGGAACGTCATTGTCAATACCGGTAAAGGTTGAGGCGGGAAAGTGCCGGGCCATCAGCTGCAGGGCAATCCCCTGACCGCATCCCAGGTCGCATACCCGGATTCCCTGATCCAGGCGGGCCAGAATGCGCCCCGCATCCACCCCGGGCAGAAAGTGCTGAATCAGCACCTGCCGGTGCTTGGCATGGGACAGCTGGGCCATGAACGCCTGGAACCTGGGATAGGCAGTATAGGGAATCCCGTTGCCTGCAGCAAAATCATCGGTCACCCGGGCCATGGCAATCTGCGTGAGCAGCGGTATCTCCTGGGTATACACCCCCATATTGCCGCTGCCGGCTTTCCGGGTCAACAGGGCCCCGTGTTCCGGCGGCAGAAAATAGGTGGTGTCACCGTCAGCATTTTCACGGATCTCAATGATCCGGCCCGTGCACATGATGCCGAGCCATTCCTGGACATACCGGGGATGCAGCGCTGCCGCCCGGGCCAGCTCCCTGCAGGACACCGGTTTGTCAAGATCTGCCAACACATCGAAAATCTTTAGCTGATATCCCAGGGCCAGGGCCAGGTTCAGTGCCCCATGATTGAGAATATCGGTCAGCCTGCGCCCGAAAGCCGCCTGACTGTCACTGTCCATTATCATTTTTCCTCTTTTTTATTGTCTGTGTCCTGAAATGCGCATCCTGATCCACTATACGCAATCTGATCCGATTTTCAACCGTTCACTCATCCTCCCTGTTGCCCGCACCTGGGCTTCCACCCGGTCCATGGCCCGGGTTTTTGCCACAAAATCCCTTGATTTTTCAGTGTGTTTCAGGTAGGTTATGCCTCTTGTTTTCTTTGTTCCGGAGGGGCGCCATGACAGTGGTACGGTTGCAAAATGTTTCCAAATCATTCAACAACCAGGCTGTGATCGACAACCTGTGTCTGGATATTTTCAAAGGGGAGTTTCTGACGCTTCTGGGACCCTCCGGTTGCGGTAAAACCACTGTTCTGCGACTCATTGCAGGACTGGAAACCTGTGACAGCGGCACCCTTTTCATCAACGGCCGGGACCAGACACGCCTGCCGGCCTGCGAACGGGATGTGAATACCGTTTTCCAGAGTTATGCCCTGTTCCCCCATATGAATGTTTTCGACAATATTGCATTCGGCCTGACACTCAAAAAAATCCCGGCCCGCCAGATCCGGGACCGGGTTCAAGAAGCCCTGGAACTGGTAAAGCTTGAGGGTCTGAACAACCGCCCCATCCACCAGCTTTCCGGCGGCCAGCAGCAGCGGGTGGCCATTGCACGGGCCATAGTGAACCGGCCCCTGATCCTGCTTCTGGACGAACCGTTGAGTGCTCTGGACTATAAATTGCGCAAGCAGATGCGACTGGATCTGCGGCAGCTTCACCGGAAGCTGGGCATCACCTTTGTCTTTGTCACCCATGACCAGGAGGAGGCGCTGACCCTGTCGGACCGGGTGGTGGTGATGAACCATGGACGCATCCAGCAGACCGGCACTCCCAAAGACATTTATGAAACCCCTGTGAACCTGTTTGTTGCCGATTTTGTGGGAGAAAGCAACATCTTCGACGCAACAGTGACAAAGCTGCTGGGCCCGGATATGGAAATCCGGATTCAGGGTGTGTCGAAAATGGTTGAGAACCGGCGCGGGTTCCAGGAAGGTCAGGCCGTCAAAGTGCTGCTGCGGCCCGAGGATATGACCGTGGAACGGACCCGGCAACAGTGCCCTGAAGGATTTCTGCCCGCCCAGGTCAAGGAGATGATCTACAAAGGCACCACTGTGGACCTGATCCTCCGCCTGGACAACGGCCAACAGGTGTTTGTCACCGAATTTTTCAATGAGGATGAGCAGGATATCTTTTATGATGTGAACGAACGGGTCTGTGTGTCCTGGATCAAGGGATGGGAGGTGACCCTGGCTGATGAATGAACGACAGGGGTTCAAATTTTTCGCCGTGTTCCTGAACATGGCCTGGTTTGCGGTCTTTGTCCTGGTGCCCGGTCTCATGGTGGTGGTTGTCAGCTTTCTGGCCCGGGCTACCGGGACTTTTTTTGCGTTGCCCTTTACCCTGTCCCATTACCGGGAACTTATGGACCCGGTGTATGCCAGGGTGCTGGGCAATTCGCTGATCTATTCTTTGAACACCACCCTGCTGTGCCTGTTCATCAGCTACCCCTTTGCCTGGCTGCTTTCCCGGGCACCCCGTCAAAAGCGGCCCCTGCTGCTCATGATGGTGATCATTCCCTTCTGGACCTCCTCTCTGATCCGGACCTATGCGCTGGTGATCCTGATGAAGGCCAACGGCATCATCAACACCGTTCTTCTGGCCACAGGCATCATTTCAGAACCCCTGCCCATGCTGTATACCGATTTTGCGGTTTACGTGGGCCTGGTCTATTCCCTTTTGCCTTTCATGATTCTGCCCCTGTACGCAGTGATGGAAAAGATGGATACCCGGTTGATGGAGGCGGCAAGGGATCTGGGGGCCACCGGGTTTCAGGTGTTTTACCATGTGGTTCTGCCCCTGTCTCTGCCCGGTATCATGGCCGGGTGTATCATGGTGTTTCTGCCGGCCATGGGGCTTTTTTACATTCCGGATCTGCTGGGAGGGGCCAAAACCATGCTTGTGGGCAATTTTATCAAAAACCAGTTTCTGACAACGGTCAACTGGCCCTTTGGGTCTGCCGCCAGCGTGTTTCTGCTGCTGCTCATGGTCCTGATGCTGGGGATCTATTTTTTCCTGTCCAGCCGCTTCAACCGGAACCAGGCATCATGAAACGCTGGATCAAAATTTCCTGGGTATCGGTTGTGTTTGCCTTTCTTTACGGCCCGCTTCTGGTGCTCATGGTGTTTTCCTTCAACCAGGCCCGGTATACCACTGCCTGGCAGGGATTTTCCCTGGAATGGTATCAGCGCCTTTTAGGAAATCAGCAGCTGCTGGATGCGTTTTTCAATTCCCTGACCGTGGCGTTCTTCTCGAGCCTTGTGGCCACCTTCATGGGGACACTGGGGGCGTTTGTGGTCGCCTGGTACCGGTTTGCGGGCAGAAAACTGTTTTTCGGCCTGGTTTATTCGGTGATGATGAGCCCGGACATTGTCATGGGGATCAGCCTGCTCATGCTGTTTATAATGGCAGGATTGACGCCGGGGTTTTTCACCCTTCTGGCCGCCCACATCACCTTCTGCCTGCCCTTTGTCATCGTACTGGTCCACGCCCGGATCTCCGGGTTTGATCCGGCTGTTGTGGATGCGGCCCGGGATCTGGGAGCCCGTGAACACGAGGTGTTTTTCAGAATCATTTTGCCCATGATCCTTCCGGCGGTACTGGCGGGCTGGCTGTTGAGTTTTACCCTGTCTCTGGATGACGTCATCATCAGTTTTTTTGTCACAGGGCCTGGATTTGAAATTCTTCCCTTGAAGATCTATTCCATGGTAAAACTGGGAGTCACCCCGGAGGTCAATGCCCTGTGCACGGTATTGTTTATATTAACCCTGGCAGCCGTCCTGGCTGCCCATGTTCTGATAAAGGAGAAAAAGAAATGAAAAAATGGCCCCTGGTTTTATGTCTGTGCCTGTTCCTGTTTCCGGTACTGGCATTTGCCGGACAACGGACCCTTTATATATACAACTGGACCGAATACATGCCTGAAGATGTATTGACTGCCTTCCAGGAAAAAACCGGCATCCGGGTGATCTATGCCACCTATGACAGCAATGAGTCCATGTATGCCAAAGTCAAGCTCACCCGGGGAAAAGGATATGATGTGGTGTTCCCGTCCACCTATTTTGTGGACAAGATGCGCAAGGAAGGACTTCTCAGTCCCATTGACCAGGATGCCCTCTCCAACTTCAGGCACCTGGACCCCCTGCTGCTGGACAAACCCTATGACCCGGGCAACCGATATTCCATCCCCTATGTATGGGGCTCCACCGGCCTGGCCTACAACAGCGATCATGTGTCACCGGACCAGATGAGATCCTGGAAAGACCTGTGGCGGCCGGAATTCAAAAACCGGCTGGTCATGAACGATGACCTGCGGGAAGTACTGGGGGTCGGTCTCATCATCAATGGATTTTCCGTCAATGAAACCGATCCGGACCGCATTCAGGCCGCATACGAGTCCATACGGTCGCTCATGCCCAATATCCGGGTATTTTCCGGTGACTCCCCCAAACAGCCGCTGCTGAACCTGGAAGCCTGGGCCGGCATGGTCTGGAACGGAGAGGTCTATATGGCGGCACTGGAATTTCCGGTGATCCAGTATGCCTATCCCGAAGAAGGAGCCATTTTCTGGGTGGATTCCATGGTCATTCCCGCGGGTGCGGAAAACAAGCAGGAAGCCCATGAGTTCATCAATTTCATCCTGGAACCCGAGATCGCCCTGATGGTGTGTGAATATATCGGATATGCCCCGGCCAACCGCACCGCGTTCGAGATGATGCCCGAAGAACTGAAAACCAATCCCATCATCTTCCCCCCCCGGGAAGAGGTGGAAAAAGGCGAATTTCAAAATGATGTGGGAGATGCCATTTTAATATATGAACGCTTCTGGGAACGGCTCAAAACCGGTATGTAGCCTGGCATTGTCAGCGCTTGAGACCTAAGGTGTGGGGAATGAACAGCGTATCCGGTTCATAGGACATCTTGGCCTGGCGCAGGCCTTTGATCCCCAGATCCTGTTCCCGGTTGATGTACCGGCACCGGTCCCTTAAATACAGGGCGGTCTGATGGTTGATGACCTGGGCCGCCCCTTTGTAGTCAAAATCGGACTTTTCAAACTGGACATTATAGGTGTCATGGTTCAGGGGGCTGAAAATGGAAAACGCCGCCATCTGTCCTTCCACCATCAGCGCCAGTCCCTCGAAGCCCAGGGCCTCAAAATGATTGAACGCTTTTTCAATGGCTGAAAATTCGGTAATCAGGGTCTGGGACGGCGGCCCCTGCCGGTATAGAAGATCCCGGGCCAGGGCTCTGGCAGCCGGCTGATTCCGGGTGTCCAGGGGCTGTATCTCATGGGCGGGATACGCCCGTTCAAACTGTGAAATCAGATTCTTCTTCTTGTGAAGTTTGGGGCTGTTCAACCGGCACAGCCGGTCCACGCAATAAACATATTCGGCATAGTCCCGCTCCGGTTCAATTGAAAAATACTGCTCGCACCGGGGATAGGTTTTCAGGTATGACGACGGCACCAGGCCGATATCCGGTTCCAGGCCGCTGAGAAGAAGCTCCCGGCCCAGTCCGGCCAGTTCATCCGGGGGCAGCGGTTCCCCCAGGGGCATGAATGCGCACTGGTTCACCCCGTCATAGATCACCAGCCGTCCTTTGTAGAGCCGCCAGGAATACTGGTACGCCTCCTGCCAGCAGAACAGATTGGCAAAATTATATTCACAGGAGACGGGTGCGTACTTATCAATATAAATTTGAACCATCTGCCGGTCGGACAGTGCAAACATGCCTGCCGTCGGAAAGCTGATGGTTTGATCAAGGTCCAGAGAATAGGTGTTACACCTGGTGTACATCAATTTTAATCCTTTAAACGGTATGGGACATGCCCCGGCATCTCCCTGAATCCCAGATTCTCATAAAAGACCCGGGTATTTGGCTCCCCGATCAGGCCGATCCAGTCCACACGGTGGTCCTTGAGGCCGGCGATGAGCAGCCGTATGATTTTTGTTCCGATTCCTTTGCCCCGGAAGGCCCGCAGAACCGTTACATCCTGAATATAAGCATCACTGACCAGATCCGAAAGGGCCCGCCCCATGCCGAT